>CAMJOB010000021.1 GCA_946407495.1 uncultured Bacillota bacterium
TTTGTCCTTGACTCTTATCATAGAAGAAGTGATAGTTTAATACAGCTATTCCTTGTCCACCTGGATTTTTAGGTTTTTCAATTATTGTTACTTTTCTTGTTTTAGTAGTTTTATTCTTACTTGAATCTTCTACTTCATATGTTACTTGATATTCACCAATTTGATCTTTATTGATGTTATTAGTTGTTTTAACTTTATCAGTTATAACTCCATCATAATTATCTTTTGCTTCATATCCTGGTTCTTTATAATCATTACCTACGATTATAGAAACATCTTCTCCAGATAGATTTAATTCTGGAGCAGTTTTATCTACTACTTTTACTTTTCTAGTAATAGTCTTTTTAACTTTTTTATACTTAACAGTGTATTTAACTGAATAGTTACCTAATTTAGTTGTATCTACCTTACCAGTTACTTTAATATCTTTTGTTAAATCTTCTTTTTCGTATTTAGCAGTAGATCCACTTTCTTTATATTCTTTTCCAACTTCTACGGTAACTGGGCTTTTTCCATTAAGTTTTACCTTTAATTTAGAACTAACTCCATTTACTTTTTGATAGATGAATATTCCTCCGATTGTTCCCCCAACGATTAATAATAAAACGATTGGAATAATTATTAACCATTTTTTCTTTAATCTTCTTTTTTCCATGTTCTCACCTATTAAAAATTATACACTATTTTTCTACATTTCTAAACATTTTTTTGCGATAGATTCTGCTACTTTTACTCCATCTATTGCAGCTGATGTTATACCTCCAGCATACCCTGCACCTTCACCACATGGATATATTCCTGTGATAATTGATTCTAAGTCTTCTCCTCTTGGAATTCTAACTGGTGATGATGTTCTAGATTCAACTCCCATAAGTAAGGCATCATCTCTGTTATAACCTTTAATCTTAGTACCAAAGTTTTCTATTGCTTCTACTAATGATTCATTAATATAATCTGGGAATATTTTATTAATATTACTTAAGGTGTAATTTCCTTTAACTATTGGTTTTACTTCACCTAGAGTAATGCTTTCTTTATTATTTTTGTAATCTATATATTGTTGTACTGGAATAGATTTATTACCTACAATGTATGCATTCTCTTCTAACTTTCTTTGGAATTCTAATCCAGATAATGGATTATCTCCAAAGTCTTTAGGAGTAACTGTTACAATAAGTGCACTATTCGCATTTTCACTATCACGTTTAGAATAACTCATTCCATTAATTGCTAATCTATTATCTTCACTTGATGCATTAACAACATATCCTCCTGGACACATACAAAATGAATATACTCCTCTGCCAGATTTAGTTTGATAAGTTATTTTATAAGATGCTGGTGGAAGATATTTACTAAATTCAGGTCCATATTGAGATTCATTAATCATTGCTTGTGGATGAGAAATGCGAACTCCTACTGCGAATGATTTAGGTTCTAAGTTAAGTTTCTTATTTAACATTTCAAATGTATCTCTTGCACTATGTCCTATTGCTAAGACTAGAGTATCTGCCTCTATTAATTCATTATTATTTACTTCAATAGATTTTAATTTGTTATTTTCAATATTGATATTTGTTAACGTAGTATTGTAACGGAATGATCCACCTAAAGATATTATTTTTTTTCTTATGTTTTTTACTACATTTACCAATACATCTGTTCCAATATGTGGTTTTGCTTCATAAAGTATTTCTTCATTTGCTCCTGCATCTACAAATGTTTGTAATACATAATTCATTCTATTATTTTTATCTTTAATTTGAGTTGTTAGTTTACCATCTGAGAATGTTCCTGCTCCACCTTCTCCAAATTGAACATTAGAGTTTTTATTTAACTCTCCAGTATTCCAAAAATGTTCTACAGTATTAATTCTATCTTCTACTTTTTCTCCACGTTCAATTACTTCAACTTTATATCCATTAGAAGCTAAAGTATAGGCACAGAATAATCCAGCAGGCCCACTACCTACTATTACTATTTTTTTATTAGTTAATTTATTCGGATATGGAAATACATAATTCTCTTCTACATATTTTTCTATATCTTTAGAATGATTTTTCTTTAAAACTAATTCTTCATTTTTTAAAGTAACTCTACATTCATAGACAAAAGAGACATTTGATTTGTCTCTTGCGTCTATTGATTTTTTTAATATTTTATAATCAATTAAATCCGTATTATTGATACGTAATGTTTTAGTAATATATTTTACTAAGTCATTATCTTTAACAGGTACTTTTATTTGTCTAATTCTAAGCATGTTTATCACCTCGAATTGACTCTCCTGCAGTTATTGCAGTTCTAAAACATATACCTAAGTTATAACCACCACAGTCTCCTGTTAGATCTAATAATTCACCAATTAGATATAAGTCTTTTTCTTTCTTAGATTCCATTGTGTTTAAATTAATCTCATCTAATAATACTCCACCTGAAGTTACTTGAGCATCATCAAATCCTTTTGTGTCTATTACTTCTACTAGGAAATGTTTAATACGTTTTACTAATGCTGCTCTATCAGTTCCGAATTCTAGTAAGACATTTACTAATTTTTCATTTAATAATCCATTTAATACTCTACGGATATCTTTATTAGTATTAACTATTTTACGTAATTCATTTTCTGATACTGTTGGTAGGAAATCTATTTCTACATTTTCTTTCTTACCTTCACTTAGTCCTCTAGCAATAGCATTAGATAAGTTAAATACACAAATACCACTAATACCATAATCAGTTAATTGAATTTCTCCAACTTCTCTTCTTATAGTTCTAATTGATGTTTTATTTAAGTCAAATTCAACATGTGATACTTCTACATCAGTACGAATACCTTTCCATTCTTTTAAGTACCATTCTTTTTTAGTTACTAATTGTACTAGAGATGGAAGTGGTTTACGGATTGTATGACCAAATTGTTCTGCAAACTCATAACCCATACCTGTACAACCTGATTTAGGTGCTGCATAACCACCTGTTGCGATTACTAATTTATCTACTTTTATTTCATTATTTATTATAAATTGATTATTTTCTTTTTTTATAATTGCGACTACATAATTAGTTTTAATTTTGATGTGTTTTTCTTTTGCTTCTTCTTCTAAAACATTACGAATAGTTAAAGCTTGATTGGAATTTGGATAATAATAACCATTTTTTATTTTAGGTAAGATACCTAATTTCTTAAAGAAACTTAATACTTTTTCTTCAGTATTAGAATTTATTATTTCTGATAAATGATTTGTATTTAGAGTTTCATAATGAAGAATATTTTGATCTTCATTCCAATAATTACATTTACCATTTCCAGTAGCTAAAATCTTTTTACCTACTTCTTTATTTCTTTCAAAGATTATTACTTCATTATCATCTGTTTTAGCAGTTAGTGCACAAACAAGTCCTGAAGCTCCTCCTCCAATAATTCCTATTTTCATAATTATCACATCCTATTCGCATTATAACATTATTTCTTCTTATAAGTTAAAATACTATCGTCTCTTGGATCTTCCTTGTCAAAAGATTTTACAGTTTCTATTTTTACATCATTAAATAATGGTAGTGTTTTTTCTAAGTTATAAATCTTACAATATTTTTCTTCATATGGAGTATCTTTATTAGTTTTATATAAATAACTTACTAATATTTTTCCGTCTTTATTTAAATTATTATCTTGTAATCTCTTATATAGTTTATGAGTAGAATCTACTTCATAATAATCAGCTATATTAGATAAGAAGATATTGTCATACTTTTTATCTAATTGATATTCATAAATGTCTTCTACTATAAACTTAGGTTTTAATTTTTTTATTTTACTTTTTAATTGTTTATAATTTTCTTCTGTCTTTAAATAATTATTTTGATTTTTAATTTCATCATTACTCATAGTATCAAAACTAAATAGTTTTAATTTTACTATTTGTTTATTATGACCGCCTAATATTTCGTCCCAGAATCTTTTAGAATCTCTATCATCTATATTTTCTGATACATTACGATATGTTCTTTTGTTTAATGCTTTGAAGTTAAAATTCTTATCTCCTTGAATAGACATAAACTTAAAGAACTCTTCATAATCAAGTGTTAGAATAGCAGCTTTTTTAAGATAGAAATATTCTTTTATAAATGGATTTATATCTATTAAAGTAATGTCTTTACAACCACAATAATATGCATTAAGTACTTGATCTGAAGATGAACCTACAGTTAATAAAGATTTATCTTTTAGGTCAAATTTATCCATGTAACCAGCTACGTTTTCTGTTGTGAAGTTATAAATTGTGTCGAAGTAAAATTCAAAGTTCGTTAGTCGTAATTGTTGATGAGCTAAACGTATTTTTGCAACAATCTCTTTCACCTTGGAATCTCCCCTTTTTCATGCCACTTATTATATCATAAAAAGCTTAAAAAATAAAGAAAAAGATACTATACAGTATCTTTGGAAATATTTAGTATTATTCCTATGCTTACCATAGAAACTAATAGAGAAGAACCTCCATATGATAGAAATGGTAATGTTACTCCTGTTACTGGTATTAAACCTATTACAACAGATAGATTTAATATAGCTTGAAATAATATTTGAAAAGTCATTCCAAATGATAAATATTTAGCAAATGTATTTGTTTGCTTATTAGAGATACGTATTCCACGATATAGAATTATTCCAAATAAAATTACTATTACTATCGTACCTAAGATACCAAATTCTTCTGCTATTATTGAGAATATAAAATCAGTTTGTGGTTCTGGTAGGTAGAAATGTTTTTGTATTGAATTTAAATAACCTGTACCTAATAATCCTTCTGGGCCTATCGCATATAAACTTTGAATAATTTGAAAACCTGTACCTAAAGAATCACTCCATGGATCTATAAAAGAAGTTATTCTATTTAATCTATATGGAGCAATTAATATTAAACCTACTACACCTATTAGACCAATTATTCCAGATATTATAAAGAAACGTATATTTAATCCTGCGATAAATAATAACGAGATAATAGATATAACTAGAATCATGCCTGTACCTAAGTCAGGTTGTAACATAATTAGTCCAAAAAATAATAATGTAATTGTTAAGATTGGAATTATACCTTTAGTTAAACTTTTTATTTCTTTTTCACTACGAGATAGGTATTTACTTGTAAAAATAATTAAACCTAGTTTAGCTGCTTCTGATGGTTGAATACCAAATGGACCTATACCGAACCAAGAACGAGAACCATTACGAATAATACCTATTCCAGGAACTAATACTAGTATTAATAATAGCAAACAAAAAAGCAGTATTTTATTAGAATACTTTTCATATAAATGATAGTCTATTTTAGATACTATCAACATAAGAGTTATACCTATAGAAACAAATACTGCTTGATATTTTAAATAATGAAGTGAATCATGAAACTTATAATCTGCCCAAATATATGATGCTGAATATATCATTAATAAGCCTATTATTACTAATAATATTACACTTATTGCTAGAACAAGATCGAAATGTTTTTTCATGATTCTCACCTATTCTATTTTATTCTAGATGGTTTTTCTTTATGAAAACTTACAGATAAAATGAATGGTAAAGTAAATATAAATGGATACGCATATCTAAATTCTGAGAATACAGGAGTAGCAATTAATAATGTTACTAATACTCCGAATGGTATAAATAGTAATACTAATTCTTCTTTTTGATCCTTCTTAATATTGTAATATAACAAGTACATTCCTATCCATGTATATAAACCTATAGAAATAAATAATTGTAAAATACTTACGTTTTCATATAGGAAACAATATCCACTTAAAGCATAACTTGCTAAAGGAATTCTTGTTGTTCTATGAATATCATAACTATTCTCGTAAACATCTCCATACCATACCCAATAATGATAACCACTATTATAGTAACCTTTAGTTAAATCTATATAGGCAGTTATATATTCTTTAGGATGTTTAATCATTAATTTTATATATAATTTTAAATACTCTTTTTTATGATTTTCTAAGTACTTAATATTATTCTTTTCTCTCATTAGATTCTTTACTGGATCAGATATATATGGTAGATATTGTTCTTTTACTTTATCAATATCAACTAACATACTTATTTGTTGTTTTTCTTGTTCAGTTAAATTAGAATCTACTATTACTCTTGATACTTGATTAATAGGTACTGATAAAGATTCTACTGGATTAGATTTTTCAATACCTAATGTTGGTAGTAATGAATATACTACTAAGAATGAAGATAATAACATAGATATAGATATTAATGATACTTTTAATAAATTCTTTTTATAAATAAATAAGAATAGAACTATACCTAAGGCATAAGCTATTAATCCATTATTTCTTAGAATACATACAAATATAGAACTATAAGCAAACAAGAAATAATCAGTTAATTTTTCTTTTTGTTTTATTATCTTATATAAAGTAGTTATTAGTAATAATAAACTACCAGCAAAGATCATATCTTTCCAAACAGTAAAACTAAACATTATATTAAATGGCATACATAGATACCATGCATATACTAATTTTCTTATTTTAGGTGATATTTTAAATTCATATAAAGTCTTAATAGCATAAGAGACACATGCGTTTACAAATACCATTTGGAACACATTATATAAGAATAAACCTCTATTAATATTACTTGTAATATTTATAAAGAATTGAATTAGAATTGTATGGAAGTATGGATGATGATTTGTAAATACTCCACTCTTTATTTGTTCTATTTGATTAATACTATCTGGAGATATACCTCCTGGGTATTTAGCAAATATTAAGAAAAATAAATCTAATACTGTTAATACTATTAGTGAATGGAAGAATAATTTTTGACTAGAAATTTCTTCTTCTTTTTCTTTTTTAACTTTTCTTTTATCTAATAGTTCATATAAATAACTAAGTATATTACTTATTAATAAATATGAAGTATAGAAAAATATTACTGTTTTACCTAAACCAAATACTATATTTATAGAATTAGATGGATTAGTTAAATGATTATTCCAGAATAAACTATAATTTGCGATATATATCATAATAGAATAAATAATAGTAAATATCTTTTCTATTAGTCCTGGAACATATCTTTTTTGTAAAAGAGAAAAAGAACCCAATAATCCTATTAATACATAAGGTAAATAATAAGAATCTGTGTTCTTTAGTAAAATAAACCATAATAATATGGCAATTATATTTATATATTTTTTCATACAAGTTCACCTCGTATTACTTATTATACCAATTTTTTTAGAAATTACGATAGTAATCGAAGTGATCTTTATATTCTTGTTTAGCTTCTTGCTTTATTCTTCTTTGATTTCTCTTAATATCTTCTTGATCTATTTCAGTCATTTTATCGACGTTTTTAAAGAAATCTTTAGTTCCAATTGTATCTAAACAAGATCTAATTATATTTTTAGAATCTAGTTTTCTTTTAGTTTTAACATAAGCTTTCATTTCAGGAAAACCAGTATTATAAATATAGGCTGCACATAAACATACAGCATCAGTTAATTGTTCTTCTTTATCTTCTTTACGACGACATTTTTCTAAACCATCTATATCACAAATGACAATATCATTTGTTTTCTTTTGTAATAAAACATTTCCTTTATGAAAATCATAATAGATCATATTTCTTCTTCCTAAATCGCAAAATGCTTTAATAATCTTTTTACAATCTTCAAATTTTAAACTTAAATCTCTACTTTTAAATCTACGTATACTTTTATAACCTTTATAGTAACGCATTGAATAAGCATAATCTTTATCATTTTTAGTATAAATATCTTTTATTTGGACTACGTTATTCATTTTCTTTTTCTTTAAGTTTTCTAAAACGAATTTTAAATCGTCTCCAAAGAATCTAGGTACTTTATATAATAATCCATTTTGACGATATATTTTACTATTAGTATTTAGGTCAAAAGCTACATAACGTTTTAATGGATTTAGATTACCTATTTCAATCCTTTTTATCCTTTTTTTCATAAACCTCACCTGACGGTGCATATTATATCATAAAAAAAGAAATAACGCTAGGTTATTTCATATTTTTAATAAATGCGATGTAACATTTATATGCCTCATAAATATCAGATTTAGATGTTACTTCCCATGGAGCATGCATACTTAATACTCCTACTCCACAATCAATTACATCTACATTGTAGTTAGCAAGGATATATGCGATTGTTCCACCGCCACCTTCATCTACTTTACCAAGTTCTGAAATTTGGAAATCTACTTTAGCATCATCTAATACTTTTCTAATCTTAGCAATATATTCAGCATTAGCATCATTACTTCCACTCTTACCACGAGAACCAGTGAATTTACAGAACCCTACACCTTTACCAAAGAATGTAGCATTTCTCTCGTCCATTACATCTTTGTAAAGTGGATCATATGCTGCATTAACATCACTTGATAACATTCTAGAGTTCTTTAATACTCTACGTACAGCAAGTGAAGATTTATTACCCATTAATTCACAAATTTCAGCAATTGCGTTATCAAAGAAATGTGAACGCATACCAGTAGCACCTACACTACCAATTTCTTCTTTATCTACTAGGATACAAGCAGCAGTTCTTTTTACTTCTTTAAATTGTAAAAATGCTTCTAGAGAAGTATATGCACATACTGAATCATCTTGACCATAGGCCATAATCATACTCTTATCTAGACCAAAGTCTCTTGCTGCTCCTGCTGGAACTACTTCGATTTCTGCAGATAAGAAATCATCTTCTTCAATATCATATTTTTCTTTTAAGATTTCTAAGATATATTCTTTTACTTTATCTTCATCTTTATCATCTTTTAATGGCCTACTACCAATTAAGATATCTAGGTTTTCACCTTCTACTACTTTGTCACCTTTTTTATCTAATTGCTTATGTCCTAAATGAGGTAGTAAATCTGTAATACCTACAACTGGATCTTTAGGATCTTCACCAATTACAATATCAACTACTGTACCATCTTTTTTTACTACTACACCATGTAGTGCAAGAGGTAGAGTTACCCATTGATACTTTTTAATACCACCATAGTAGTGAGTATCAAAATATGCAAAACCTTTTTCATCATATAATGGATTTGCTTTTAAATCTAATCTTGGTGAATCAATATGAGCTCCTAGAATATTCATACCATTCTCAATATTTTCTTCTCCAATTAAGAATAAAGCAACTGCTTTACCACAATTATTAACATAGATTTTATCTCCAGGAAGTATTGGTTTATTTCCTTTTCTATATTCTTCTAAATCACGATATCCTTTTTCTTTAGCTCGACGAATAATTTCTTTCGTAGCTTCTCTTTCAGTTTTAGATACAGTGATATATTCTTTATAATCATCACATACTCGATTTAATTCTTTTAATTCTTCTTCTGTATATTTTTTCCATGCGTTTTTCTTCATACTCTCATCCTCCTATTATTAGTATATCATGATTTTTATTATCAAAACAAAAAAAAGAACTATTCGTTCTCTTTTTCTTCTTTTGGTATATGTCGATATAAAGCATAATAGCTTTCTTGGAAGATAAGTTCATATTCTTCATCATTACTTAGTAATCTATGTAAATCTTCACCTTTATCAACTATGGCATAATCAAATTTATATTTATCAAACATAGATTTATAAGATCTTAATTTCTTAGATTTTAGATAGTCATTAATAATATCTTGTCCACCATTATATTCATACATATATACTTCAGCACGTGAATCAATAAATACTGGTATATCATAGAACTCTAAGTATGAACCATAGTTAAAGCTATTATGGAATTTCTTTTCTTTATAATCTGGGATGTTTTCTTTAATATAATTTACTGTTTCATATGGGTAGTTAACCATTATTTTGAATGGAATATCATACCAAATAAATTCTTGTACATCTACTTTAATACGGAATGGGATAAAGACAATTGGAATTATTAATAAAGCCATATAGAAATCTTTTGCTTCAAATATTTTTTGTCTTCTTATTTTTCTTAACCATTTCCATTTTCTAGTTAAGTATTTCCATTTTTTATACATTTCTTTTCCAAATTCTTTTACTACTTCCCAATCAATTGATTTTAAAATTATTGTTGGCAAGAAGAAAGCAATGTATGCAACATGACGTCTTGCCATTAAAGACATCATAAATAAGCCTGTTACTAAAAAGAAATCTCTAGGTTTTACTTTTATAATTTTAAAATACATTAATACTAAAGAAACTATCATTGCATATACTACATTCTTATAAATAATAAGTGCAGTCTTTTGCATTTCATTAATAAATCCATAAGTACCATTATCCATACATTGTAAGAAGAATGTATATGGATAGAATTTTAATGGAGTTAATAAACCTGTTAGTGCTAGTAAAGCAAAAGCTATTACAAGAGTGAACCAACTCTTTGGTTTTTCTATATAGAATTTATTATTCTTCTTATAAAAAATTGCAAGATAATATAAAGCAGTTTCTGCTAAGAATGGTAAGAAGAATACTAATGTAAGTATCCAGATTGGCATATGTAGATTTGCTACAACTACTCCAATTAATAGTAAAGGAATAATACGCCATTTCTTTCCATCTTTATATAATTGTTCTATTAGTAAATATTCTAATATTAATAATCCGTATGTTATTGTTTGGACTCTTGTTTGTATAAAGTGATTTGCTAAAAAGATAGTTAATACTGTAACTATTGTTGCGAATAATCTAGATTTACTTAATACTCTATTTGTATGGAAGATAATCATTCCTAAGATAAATGTTAATCCTACAAATAAATATTTAATCATTACAAAATCAAACTTTTTATATAGTAAATAGAAGATTACATCATATAACCAATGGTGATATGTATATATTAAATTTGGTATCCAACTAAAGTGATCTTTAAAGTCTATTCCATACTTTAATATTGTTTCTCCTGTTTTCAAATCAAAGAATACGTCATTTTGAATATAAGCATTACTCATGTAGTACATAGTAATAGCAAATATTGCAAGAATTGCTAAAACATATTCCATTATTGTTATTATTAATTGTTTATTCCACTTGATTTTCATTTACAACACCAATTTTATTATATTAGATAATCTTTATTTAGACAATAAAAAAAGAACTTGCGTTCTTTTTATAACCATACTCCGAAGATAATTCCAGCCATTGCTAGGACTAAGCCTAGTACCCAAAACATCTTAACTATATCTGTTTCTTCCCATCCTAGTTTTTCAAAATGATGATGTAATGGTGTCATTAAGAATAATTTCTTATGTAATACCACTACCCAGAATGTTTGAATAATAACACTTAGTGTTTCAACAATAAATATACCTGCAACAACTAATAATGTTAATTCACGGTGTGTTAAGATTGCGATTGCTCCCATGGCAGCACCTAATGATAATGATCCAGTGTCTCCCATGAATATTTTAGCAGGATGTGTATTATATACTAAGAATCCTAATACACTACCAGCAAGGATTAAACCAAATATTCCGATTTCATCAAATCCAACTGTTAAGGATATCAAACTGTAGGCAACCATGGCAATTGCTGCTAGACCACCTGCAAGTCCATCTAATCCATCAGTTAAGTTAACTGCATTACTTGCACCTACTAAAACAAATAGAATGGCTAAACCATATAACCAACCTAATTCTAAATCAATATGTAATGTTCCAACTACCCATGCTGTTTGTCCACCACTTCTCATATAAATATAAAAGAAACCAATGGCAATTAATACTTGCATAAATAGTTTTTGATAAGTTGTTAATCCTTCATTATCACCTTTACGAATTGATAAGAAGTCATCCAAGAATCCAATACAGGCATAACCAATAAATACCAATAAAACGATTCCTAAATTTGAAGTATAAGCTACTTTATTCGTCAAAATTAATCCCAATGTACATATTACTGTTGGAACTATAAATATTAAACCACCCATTGTAGGAGTACCCTCTTTTTTACGATGAGATTCTCCAACAAAGATACTTATTTTTTGACCTACTCTTAACCCTTTTAATAGAGGGATTAATATTAATCCTAGTATTACGGAAAATAAAAAGCCTAACATAGCAGCTATTATTGCTTTAGTTAATAATAACATTAATTTTTCCTCCGTTCTCTCATGGTAAATTATATCATAATTGCAATATAATATGATTATTTTGATTTTTTTAGACAAAAGTTTACATTAGTATTTGACATCAATTTCTACTATAAACTTTAGGTGGATTCTTCTCTTTTTCTAACTTTTTCTCTTGTTCTAACTTAAGTTTTTTAATCTCATATTCTTTTTCTTGTAATGCTTTCTTAATTTCTAATAAATTACTTAATAATTTTTTATATTCTTCATTCTCTTTATAATTAGAATACTTAGATTCAAAACTTCTAATTACGTTATCAATTTGATTAGTAGTTTTACTAATTTGACTTAATACATCATCCATTGCTTTAATATTTGTTTCTACATCTTTTTCAAATTGTTTTATATCAATAGTTTTATATCTTACTCTTCTAGGTCTAATTGTATGTATTAAAGAATTGTAATATAGAAAAGTAGTTGCTAAGTTAACTATTTTTCTACCACTACGTACTCCTGGAATACGTAATTCTCTTCTAATTCTACGCATTACTAATGCAGAACTAAGTGCTACTGCATTAATCTCATATTGAGTTTTTTCTATTGGAGTAATATCTTTCTTAATAGATGTTTGTATATCTTTAATAATTTCATCTTGTTCATTTTGTAATTTAACAAAATCATTTTGAAACTCATTAATGTTTTGTAATTTTTCTTTTTTTCTTTCAACTACTTCTGGTTCGGCATTTTTTATTTGTTTTTTATTCTCAACTTTTTCTTCTATATGTACTTCTACTTCTTTTAATTCTTCAATTTTATCAGAAATAGACATTAGAATATCAGAGTGCTCTATACCAAATACTTTTTCATGTTGTTTTATTTTTTCTAGATCTTCTTCTACTAGTACTGATAAATAGTCTTCTTCTATTTCTATCTTTTCCTCTTGTTTAACTTTTTCTTTTAAACTTTCCATCTTCTCTATTAAACTATTTAGTTTTTCTAAATTAGCTTCTGATGGATTATTTTCTATTTCTTTAATATCATCTAATATCTCAGATTCAAAATAAATATTTCTAAGTTTTCTTCTAATTTCTTTTATCTTATTTTCATATTCTTCTACTATCTTATTAGATTTAACTTTATTTATTTCTATATCTAATTTTTGTTCTAATTTTATTTTTACTGGTTCAGAAATATCTTCTAATTCTATTTTTTTAGTTTCAACATATTCTTTTTTTACAGGTTCTTTTTCTACTTCTTTTTCAGTTACTACATTACGTTCTTCTTGTTTAGTCTCTTCTATTTTGTTTTCATTTTGTGCAACTTCATTTACTACTCTACTACGTTTTTTACCTGTATTATTTTTCTTTTCTTTTGTTTCTTCTTTAGTCTTTTCTGGAATTATTGTTTTAGCTATTGTTCCAAATACAACTATAGGAATAATAGTTAGTAACATTTTTCTTTGTTGTTTTTTTACTTTTTGTTCTAGTTCTCGTAGTTCTTGATTTTCTTCTTCGATCTTCTTTTCTTTTTTCTTTCTTAAGAAAAACAATCTTCTACGATTTTTCACACTATCTCTTGAACCAATTGTTTCCTTCATTTTCTTCACCAATTATAATTTTACCATAAAATCAAACAAAAAAGAATGCACTCTACTGTGCATTCACTATATTTGTTATTTCAATTTCTTGTACTGTTGCATTACCTTCGGCATCAGCTACATAAACTGTATATGTACCATTAGATGTAACTCTAACTTTATTATCAACTACATCAGTACCATTAGTCTTAAAGTAATTAGCATCATGACTACCGGCTGCATATTTAGTAGTTGTTACTCCAACATTATCTGATGATGTAATTAGTATATCGTAGAAATCATTTTTAATTCCTGAACTATGAATTTTAAAGTTTCTAAATTTAGTAGTTGGTTTAGACCAAGTCATTTCTACTGTGAATCCTATTTTTGTATATTTTATATTATTTCCATATGAATTATGATAATTATATACAATATCATTTGTCCATTCATTTAAATTTAATCTATTTGAATATCCGTTTGAAGAATAACTATTGTTCGCAACTGCTGCATCTCCATTTGCGTCATAGTAATGTGATACTACATAGAAACCACCTTGATTGTTATCTTCATATTTTGGTGATGTAGAATCTGTCCATGCATCAAATGTCGCATACCAAGGGGCACCGTTTGTTTCGTATAATGGCGAATATGATACAGCTTGAGAATCGGCTATTAAAATATCATTATCTACGTGATGAGTACCTTCGTGTGTCCAGCCAGCAAAACCTTCAAGATATGTTTCGGCCTTAATTGATACTGTTGGTGCTGTAATATCTTTCCAATTAGCTTTATAGAATCTATATCCCATTGAACCTTTTGGAATACTTACAGTAGTTGGTTCTCTAATATAGTCTTCATATCTAGTAAATTCTTTACCATACTCTAATTGAATATTTGTATAATCTACATAATAATTTGTAGCTGTTGTTGTAGAGCAGGCATTAGCATAAAATCCTAGAATAAACTCTGTATATACACCACTTGGCTCGTGAACTAATATTGTCCTGTAACCATCAGAATCTATATAATCATTGCTCATAGTTGTTCTTGTTGAATAATCAGAGTTTGATTTTGAAAGGATTGCTCTTGTAGTGTTATCTTCACTAGCATTCATTTTTAATGAATATGTATAATATTTTCCTCCATAATCGGATAGACTACCTACTCTTGTGTACCAGTATCTACAATTACTTGCAGCTGTTGATGATAATCTTAATCCTCCATCAATCTTAGTCATGGTTGCTCCAGAAGCTTTTACTTTTTTTGCAGTTTGATAATCAAATAAATTTTTTCCGCCTGTCCAACCTAAAAACTCATAGCCTTCCTTAGTTGGCGTTGGTAATGTAAAGGTTTCAGTATTAAGGTTATATGTATTTACTGGATTAGATAATGTTCCACCATCTAAGTCATATGTTATATCATAATTTTTTGGTGTCCAAACTGCTGTATATGTTCTATTTCCACGTGTACCTTTTGTAATACTGATATTGTTTGATGGTGTAGATATATATGGTTCATATGATGTGGTTACATTGCCTTTTTCTAATTGAATATCCTTAATATCTATATTTGTAGTGTTATTACCTCCATTATTTGGATAATATGCAAATCCACTATATATAACGTCTCTAGTCAATGTGAATGTTCCTGTTATAGTTTTATATTCACTAGATATTGGCACATTTTGATTAAATCTGTAACAAATATCATAAGTATCTTTAGTTGTACTTGTACAATAATAAATACTATTTAACAACGTAACTTCACTAGACTTCATTTTTAAATTAACTGATATTTCTTCACCACTTACTAAATTTGGTGTAGTTACGTCTGATGGACTAGAATTAGGTAGTAAACCTATCGTAAAACCTGTTCCTTGAGTTTTAATACTAAAACTTCCATCATTATTATTTGTAACTTTTGAATTTTGTGTTGCTTTAGTATAATCAAAAATATTTTTACCACCCGTCCATCCAACAAAATCATATCCTACTTTTGTTGGAGTTGGTAAAGTAAAGTTTTCTGAATTTCTTGTATATGATTCTATTGGATCTTCTAATATTCCTCCATCTAAATCATAAGTAATGTTATAGTCTGTTAGTTTTTGAATATCGAATTTTAATTTTAATTCAATACTGTTACGTAATCTTTTTACTATTTTTATTCTTGCGTAGCCATTGCCTTCTTTAGCAATGTTTTTTTTCGGAGTTTTGGTATGTGATTGTGTAGAAATTGTTCTTGTACTTTCATCATCTGATTCTTCACAATCAAAGCAATACATTACTTTATCATAAAGTCCTGCATATCCTATATATCCAGAACCACCGGCTGCTCCATAGTGTGCACTATTACCACCATACCAGCCACCGCCAGATCCACCATTTTCTGTCTTGGTAGTAAATACTGTTCCAGAACCAAATGAACCAAATTTTGTTCCTTCTTCTCCTGGACCAGTTTGTGTTCCTCCAGATGATGTATGATACGTATTTGAAGAATTATAATTACTATAACTTGTTCCTTCTCCTCCAATATATCCACCGCCAGAACCAGGAGTTATGGTTCTAAATGATGATGCATAATACCAGCTCCCAGCGCCACCTCCTGATACCATAATTACTTTATCTTGGTTGCTTTCTAGTGAGGATAATACTCCTCCTATTGTCGCTATGTGAGTGGCTCCTCCGCCGGCTCCTGCATATCGTGCACCGCTATCAGAGATAAAGTTTCCATATGTGCTTCCACCACCATTATATCCACCTTGAACTACTAGTTCTTCTGCAGAATTTGTTTTACCTGCTCCACCTACTACTACATATAATGTTTGATTTTTTGTTAAATTAATACTTCCTCTTGAGTATCCTCCGTATCCTCCATAGTAACCTGCTTTAAATTTTTGTAAATCTCCACCTTGGGCTCCCCATGTTTCTAATTGATAAACTCCTGTGTATGGTGCAGTGAATGTTTGTTGGTCTCCTGTATAATCAAAATTAAACTCTGCTGCATCATCTAGTGTTCTTGTGACGGTTAATTTTGCATAGCCATTACCTTCTTTTGCATAATTAGTTGTTGGTGTTGCTGAGTGATTTTCGGTTGAAATTGTTTTTGTTGATGTCACATTTGATTCTTCACAATTATAACAATACATCACTTTATTTGTTAACAATTCATTTCCAATATATCCAGAACCGCCGCCTCCACCAGCAAACCATTTTCCGCAGCCACCTCCATAGTAGCCACCGCCGCCACCAGTAGCGTTTCTTCCTGGTTCTGGTCCAGCACCAAATTTTCCAGTAAATTCACTTCCATCACTATCATAACCAATTCCGCCTGCAGTTTGAGTTCCACCTTTTCCAACTGTTGCTCCTGATTGAATATATTGATATCCAACATTTCCTTTGAAACCACCGGCTGCTCCACCTAATCCATATCTGTCATCACTTTGATAGGCACCGCCTCCGCCTCCACCGGCGACGATTAATAATTTTTCTTGTTTACTACTCAATGATGAAAGGACTCCTTTATAAGTAGCTATATGTGTAGCACCGCCTCCAGACGCTACATATTTATCTGTATATGATGCTGCGTTTCCACCACCATTGAAACCTCCTGGTACCATAAAAACTTTTTTAGCTGTACTTGCTATACCTTTCCCACCAACATAGATATATATAATTTGATTCTTAGTTAGGTGTACTGTTCCTTTTGAATATCCACCATATCCTCCGTAATATGTTTCATTGTAAGAACCACCTTGTGCTCCCCATACTTCTAATGTATAGTCACCATCAAATGGAACTATAAAATCTTGTACATCTCCCGTGTAATCAAATGTATAAGTCTTTGTTTCAGTTACTGCATCTTCCTCTTCAGTAATTGTTGTATTATTACTTAGTGTTAATAAGAATGTAGACGTTGTGTGCGCTTCTAGAATTGTGTCATCTATTGTTAATCCAGTAATGTTATATGATATTTTGTTATTTGAATATTTTTCTTCAATTATATCTTGAACATCATAATCATCATCTGAATTGTTTGCAATCGTTATACGATATTGTGCTGTTGAATTTTGTTTTGGTAAATTTGTATTAATTGTAATTGTATTTTTTGTATATTCCGGTTCATATGTTTCGTATGCTTGATTAGTATTTTCTACTAATTCAATATTTGTAATACGTACTGATTCATCAGCTCTAACATATGCTTTTCCATCTACAAATAAATTAGTATTAAATGATGCAAAGGTTATGGTGACAAACATGAATAAAACTAGAATTGTTATTTTACGATTCCATTTAAGTCTCATGTTTATCACCTGCCTTTTTTTTTATTTTTTTATTGAATATTTGTTATTTCTATTTCTTGTACTGCTGCATTATCAGCTGCATCTGCAACATAGATTGTATATATACCATTTGATGTTACTCGCAATGTATTATTATTTACTTTAGTTCCATTAGCTCTAAAATTTGCAAGTGTTTTGCTTCCTTCTAGGTATCTAACTTCTCTTATTCCAACATTATCTGAAGCAGTAACTTTTATATCATAGAATGAATTTGGTATTGCTTCACCATATATTTTTAAGTTCCTTATTTGTAATGGTGGTATTGCCCATCCTGTTCCACCACCTACTGTGAAACCAAACTTTGTATATTTAATATCATTTCCATAACCACCATTTGGTTGCCATACAATGTTGTGCCATTCATTCAATTCTAATGCATCCGAGCCACCATTATGGTTGTATCCATTTATTGCGGTAGTTTGAACATAATTCTCATCAAAATACATTGTTCTTGAGTAATAGCTTCCTTTGTTTACATCTGTATAATTTGAAGCTACTGCTGATGAATATGCTTCAAACTCCATTCTCCATTTTCCACCATTAGTTACAATATATGGACTCCATGAACTTCCATCATTATTCATTGTTAATACTCCATCTTGTACACTATGGTTTGCATCAATATCCCATCCATCATATCCTTCTAGATAGGTTTCTTTTGTTAGTGATACTGTTGGTGCTATCGCATCTTTCCATTCTGCTTTTAATGTTCTATTTCCACTTGAACCATTATTAATTGTTAAATTCGAACCTGTATAACTTTCATAATCTGTAACATTAGATCCTTTTTCCAATTGAACATTATCTATATAGATATTTCCAGTTGCGTTTCTTTCTATTTGTGGATATGTATGTACGAAAATATAACTATAACTGTTTGTTTGTGGATCATGATATACAAAAGTTCCTTTTAATTTTTGTCTTGTTGT
>CAMJOB010000022.1 GCA_946407495.1 uncultured Bacillota bacterium
TTATCATCATCTACTTCTCCAACTGTATATGTCCAAGCAGCATCTCCTTGATAACCTTTATATCCAATAACAACATCTATAGTAATGATATCTCCATCTTTTAATTTATAATTATCAGGTATTCCATGAACTACAGTATCATTAACACTAGTACATAAAGTAGCTGGAAAACCTTCAAATCCTTTACATGTAGGAACTGCATCATTCTTTCTAATAAAATCTTCACATAAACGATCTAATTCTTTAGTAGTAATTCCTGCTTTAACATAAGGTTTGATAAATTGATGCATTTTAGAAACTAACATACCTGCATGTCTCATTAATTTTATTTCTCTCTCACTCTTTATAGTAATCATGAAATCACCCTTTCAACGTTAAGATTATAACACTATCTATTTTTAAAATCAATGAATAGACTTAACACTGGGAATATCTCAAGTCTACCTAATAACATACCCATACTAAGAACTATTTTAGATAAATCACTAAACATAGAAAAATCTTTAATATGGAAACATAATCCTACATTCGCAAATGTACATATTACAGAATTCAATGTAGTCTCAAATGAAAAACCATCTAAACTAACTACATATAAAATAATAACTATAATAATTGCATATAAGAATAAAAATGTATTAGTACTTTTAATAGTAGCTTCATTAACTTTTTGTCCCTCAAACATAATACTTTCTACTCTATTAGGAAAAATAATATTACGAATACTTCTTCTAATATCTTTAAAGCATATTATCAAACGACTAATCTTAAATCCACCACAAGTACTACCAGCACAAGCACTTATTAACATTAATAATAGCATTAATACTCTACAATTGGTTGGATATATATTTATATCTCCAATATTATAACCAGTACTAGTCATCAAACTACTTACATGGAATCCACTTTGTAATAAAGCTTCACCTATATTATCAAATAATTGATAAGTACTTATAAATACAATAATAAAACTAGTAATAAATAAACCAATATATACTCTTAATTCTTCACTATGAAATGCGTTTTTTAAATCTTTCATAATAATTAAGAAATAAATATTAAAGTTTACTCCAAATAAGAACATAAATACCGCAACTACTATTTTAGAAAATACTGAATAAGATCCAATTGAAGTATTAAGTACACTAAAACCACCAGTACCTGCAGTACCAAATGATATAAGTAAAGCATCAAAGAATGGTAATCCACCAATCATTAATAAAATAAATTCACTTATTGTTAATCCAAAATAAATAAAGAATAAATAAAATAATGTTTTCTTAATACTTGGAACTAATTTCTCTACTCTAGGTCCTGGCATCTCTGCTTTTAATAAATGCATAGACTTATCTTTAGTACCTAAAGGAATAACTGCCATTACAAAAGCAAGTACTCCCATACCACCTATAAAATGAGAAAAACTTCTCCAGAATAATATACTTTTATTTAATACTTCTACATCTTTAAATATAGTTGCTCCTGTAGTAGTAAAACCACTAATAATTTCAAATAACGCATCAATATAACGACATCCAGTAAAGTATAGTGGTAATGCTCCAATAAGACTAACTAATATCCAAGAAACAGATACAATAAAGAATCCATCTTTAACATAAAAATTACGATTATCAGTTTGTATTTTATATAATAAATAACCTAATACTATACTTATTATTTGTGGAATAATAAATGGATGTAATGGTTCTTTATTAATAAGACAAACAAGTTCAGGAAATAAGAAAATAAATGAAAAACCTATTAATACTTTTCCTATAAAATTAAGAGCTAACTTTTTCATAATTATTTAAGAATATCGTTGATATCTAAAACTTTATTTTTAGAGTTAACCACAACGATAGTATCTCCTTCCATAATTGTATCTTTTCCACTTGGGAATATTAAACTCTTATCTCTTAAAATCGCTCCTATAATCATTTCATCTTTAAGTTCTAAATCTTTTAATTGAACACCAATCTTTTTAAAATCATCTTTAACTTTAAATTCTATTAATTCAAATATATCTCTATAATTATAAATTGCTTCACAACTACTTCCACCACGAGAAGCCATTGCTCTAACATATTGTACTATTTGATTAGATGCTACTTTCTTAGGTGCTACAGTTGAATCTATTTTTGCACTTTCTAATACTCCATCTAATTTTATATGATTAACTTTAGTAATAATCTTAGGTACCTTAACTAATGATGCAAACATCGAATAAACTATATTTTCTTCATCAATACTTGTTAAGGCAACAAATGCATCACTATCTTCAATACCTTCTTGATATAAAAGTTTTTGATCACTACTATCACCATGAATAATAACTGCTTTAGGAAGTTTCTCTGTTAACTCTAAACAACGATCTTTATCAAGTTCTATTATCTTAACAGACATACCCATATCAAGTAAGATATTAGTTAAATATACAGCTATTGCAGAACCACCAGATATAATTACTTTCTTAGTTTTCTCACTAATTAAACCCATATGTTTTAATAATGTATTTATATCTTTACGAGTACCAGTAATATGAATTTTATCCCCTAATTGTAATTTAGTATCTCCCTTAGGAACAATAACTTCTCCATCACGTTCAATCGCACATACAATTATATTTATTCCTAAACGTTTACTTAATCCACGAATAGTACTCTTATCTAATTTATTATTCTCTTTTACTTTTAAAGTAACTACTTCTATCTTACCCTTTAACATAGATGTAGAATCTAATGCACTAGGTATATTTAAAGTTCTAGCTATACTAGAAGCAGTCATTTGTTCTGGATTAATAACCATAGATAATCCTAAATCTTCTTTTAATAAAGAAACTGAATTTGCATATTCCGGATTTCTACTACGTGCTATTGTATGTTTAGCACCAATCTTTTTACCAATTAAAGAAATCATTAAATTTAATTCATCTTTACCAGTAACACTAATTAATAAGTCACAAGTATTTACTCCAGCTTGCTCTAGTACTTTAGGATCTACTCCATTACCTTCGACATAATTAACATCAAGATTGTTAATTAAATCATTCTTCTTATCAAATGAAACATCTACTAAAGTAACTTCATTCTCATCATTAACTAATTCATAAGCTAAGTACTCACCTAACTTACCAACACCAACAATAACAATCTTCATGTTCATCACCAATGTATATTATATCAAAGAAAATAAAAAAGAGAACAACGTTCTCTATATTTCTTTAGTATACTTACATTTTGGATAATTTTTACATCCTAAAAAGTCTCCATATTTACCCTTACGAACCACTAAATCAGCTCCACATTTAGGACAAGTATTCTTCTTAGGAGTACTCTTTTCTTCATACTCTTCTACGTCTTTTTTAGATACATTATTTTTCTTAACTTTATTACGTATCTCAGTTAATCCGTATTTTAATACTTCTTTACGATAAGTACGAATAGTATCATCTAATAACTCAATACTAGTTAACTTATCTTTAGTATCTAAACTAAGTGTAGCTTCAGATGGAAAACAAACTACAGGTACAAAATAATTAGTATCTAAACCAAGAATCTCTGCAAGTATTCTAATACAAGCATGATTACATCTAGCAGGATTATCAAAATAAACTTTCTTTTTATCTTTTAATTCTATCCATTCTTCTTCTCTATCATCACCGTATATTTTACCTATACGATTAATATATTTAATAATAAATATTCCATAAGTAGAAATAATAACTGTATCTATCTTATAACTCTTTCTAGCACTTCTAACTACTATATCATTTAATATGTAATAATGTTCCTTAGGTAGTGTTTTTAAATGACCTCTACTTCTTAAATAATTACTACTGCGAATAAATTCTTTATATAAAATAAAGCACACAAAAGAACCTATTAATACTATCCAAAATATAGGATTATTAATTATGTATGTACCAATAAAATTCTTCATGCTATCACCTACAATAATTATAATATATATCTCTATATCTTTCCATAAAGGTGTCTAGTATTTCACGTATTAATGTGTCAACACTATTAATATCTAATATTTGAAATTCCGTATCATCAATACGCTCCTTATAAAAACGGTCTACATCTAATAATAATTCTTTAAGTCTATCAGTTTTAACTTCATCAATTGGTACCTCTAATCCGTCTATTAAAGGTAAATAATCAGATAAATTATAAGTAAATTTATATTTAGAAATAAGATAATTATTCATACGAGAATATTCATAATATATTCCGCTACTTTTCTTACGATCCCAAAAATCATCAGTAGTAAGAATTTTACCATTCTTTTTACTCTTAACATAACTATAATTATGATCAGTTGTCTCATTATAATTATCATCTAAAAAAGATAATTTATCAGGTAAATAATATTTAAAATAATAATAATCTGCATACAAATGAAAGAAATATCCAAATACTAAACTATTAGTATTAACAAGTTCTCCATACTTAGATAAAAACAAATCTAAATCAGGATACTCTAATATTGGTTCATGATTAGTTTTAAAATGAGTAAGTATTTTATCATGAGAAATAATCTCATTATCACTACTCTTGTATTCTCTTTGTTTAGTATCAGGAATTAAATTACCTAAAAAGAATTTATTTTTCTCATCATCAGTAACTTTCATATTTCGCATTAATTCTTTTCCACAAATACTGTGAATAATAAACGATGGCATATAATCACTTCCAAATCTTAATCATTATAACATGAAAAAAAGACCATTGGTCTTTTTTATGATGCTTTTTTATCAACACGTCTTGTATATCTTCTTTGTTTCTTTTCAATAACAAGTTGTTGTACTTTCTTTTTATCTTTACCTACTTCATCCCAAATATCATCTTTAGTAAATATTATTTCTTCTGGCATAAAGTATTGAATATTACCTTTTTTATCAGAATAAATATCTAAGAAATATGCACCTAAATTATTAGATAATCCTTGTTTTTGTTGGAACTGAGTCTTATCACATAAAGCAGGTACTAATACACATTGTACATTACGATATACAAATGAATAACTCTTATGATAATGTCCAATTAATAATACTTTAGGTTTATGTTTAGATTCCATTTCTTCGATTCTTTGTTGTGGTTTATAAGACAAACTCTTCGCACTTCCACCACCTGGATGATCTAGTACAATCTTTACTCCATCTAAATCAAATACACCAGTATCTTGACCTAAATAAACCATATCTTTACGGACTCTTGGAATCCATTCACTAAGAGTAGCTTGTCCATTTTTATAATGAGTCTCATCATGACTACCTAAAATATAATATGTTGTAATTCCATCTACTTTAGGATACATATCACATACATATCTAGCTTGTTCATCAAAGCCATGTAAGAATTGTTGTCTAGGATTTTCTGGTCTAGTTGGATAATTTCCATCAACCATATCACCTACATGCAATACAATTTTTACACCACGTTTATGACACTCTTCATATACTTTATTAAGTAAATGTAATTGATTATGAATACTACCAAAATGAGTATCAGATACAACACATATTTGATTATGTATCATCTTACCATCATTAGGATTCATCTTCTTTAATGTATATCTTTTAACAGGAGTACGTTCAAATACTTCTTTATCATCTTTAGTAACAACATCTACTTCTTTACCATAGATTTTACATGCCATTAAGACACCGTCTAATTCTTTACGAGATAATTCAAATCTTTTTAAAAAATCATCTACGCTACTACCATTACGCATATAACGAAATAATTTATTTGTTTGTTCTGCACTTATTTTACTTGTCATTTGAAACATCTCCTTTCTTAAGAACTTTAGCTGTTTTATAATCATCCTTATTCGTTACATAATAAGGAGAATTCATCGCATTGACACTCAGTAACTTACCTTTCTCATCAGTCTTAACTGTAACATACCAAGCACCTACAACATTGGCATATCTTTTATCATTCATCTTACGAGTAGTTGCACAAACAGAAGGAACTGAAATACAAGAAACTCCACGATAAGTAAATTTCTCCATTTGTAAATATCCACCTATTAATAAAATATCAGGTTTATCCTCACTACGATATGAATCTATTTGTTGTTGTGCACGATAAGATACTGTATAAGTTTTACCAAGAGATGCTGCAAGTATTTGCATAAATGTTCTATCTATTTGAACATTCGCACTAACGTTACCTAAATAAATAAAATCATCTCTTCCTTCAGCTAATTTCTTACCAATAGAAGTAAGATTCTTATTTAAGTGTTTAGAATCAGTTCTACCATTAACTAAATAAGTTTTTATTCCTTCTACTTTAGGATAATTCTCAAGTATATAATCAATTTGTCTTTGAGTATCATCTAAGAAAGATGTTTCTCCATACACATCTGAAATATTATATAAACCATTAGATATGTTTCCACATAAGAAAACATTTTTATATCCTAATTCTTCTGCTTTTTCATATATATCATTAAGAATAGATAATTGTTGATACTTTGATCCAAAGCGGGTATCAGATATTGCCACAAACTTAAATTCATGGTTTTTATCAGTATGGAATTCATAAGGTTTATTATCCTCTAATCCATTATCTCCTCTATTCATCATGTAAATATCATCGTCTTTTAAATTGACAACTATATTAGAACCTTCGTCTTTTATTTTTTTAATTAATCCAAGTACTTCATAGTCATCCATTTGTAATGCTTCACATACTTGAGTAAGACTCTTCTCATGTTTTAAAAGCTCTAAAAGTTCATTTTCTTTTTCTTTTTCTTTTGTGTTTTCCATATTTTCCCCTCCTTGAAACAAAAAAAGATAGCACACTTAAAAACAGTGCTACCTCTTGATATTAAACATTAAAGATACAAAAATAAATCTATTCAACGTAACCACATCCATATCCTAAAATAATTATATAATAGAAAAAAAATATTTTCTATAAAAAGACATTTTTTGACAAAAAAAGAAGAGATTACTCTTCTTCTGAATTTGAGTCCATAGAATATAATTTTTTATAAACGCTTGATTTTTCAAGTAATTCTTCATGCTTACCAGAAGCTGCAAGCATACCTTTGTCAATTACATGTATTACATCTGCATCGACAATAGTTGACAGACGATGTGCAACTATGATGACAGTGTGATCTTTTACTAATTCATCAATAGTCTTTTTAATATACTCTTGAGATACATTATCTAAGGCACTAGTTGCTTCATCAAATAAGATAATCTTAGTATTTAATAATAATGTTCTAGCAATCGCAATACGTTGTTTTTGACCACCAGATAAGTTAATACCACCTTCACCAATAATAGTTTCATATTTCTCTGGTAAAGACATAATATACTCATCAATATAAGCTTTCTTACATACTTTACGTACTTCTTCTAGAGTCGCATCCGGTTTAACCAATCTAAAGTTATCCATAATAGATAAATTGAATAAGAATGGTGTTTGACGAATAATAGAAATATTATTACGTAAAGATTCTTCTGTTAAATCACGAATATCTATTCCATCTATTGTAATAGTTCCTTCAGTAACATCGAAGTAACGAAGTAATAAATTGAATAATGTTGATTTACCATTACCACTTCTACCAACAACCGCAATTTTTTCATTCGGTACTAGTTTTAAGTTTAACCCCTTAAGTGTAAGTTCTTCTTCAGGTCTATATTTAAATTTAACATCTTTAAATTCAATAATACCCTTAGTCTTCTTAAGAACCTTATCACCATATTTTTCATCAGCATATAATCTATTATTAACTATTTCATCAATACGCTTAAGTGATACTGTTACTTTATTATAATTAACACCAAAGTCTGAAATAGATTCTACAACTTCATCAATTCTCCAAATATAAGAATCTAACATTGTAAACAAAGCATATACAATCTTACCCTCTACAAAGAATTTAGCAGCTGTAAATAAAATAATAAATTGTAGTATGAAATAACATAAATTGTTTAAAGAAAAATAAATCACTTCATAATTACGAATCTTCTTTTCTTCTTTAAATATTCCGTCTAATGAAGAAAAGATATTTGCTTCTATATTACGCTTAATACCTAATGCTTTAATTTCTCTAATACCTGTAATATTCTCAGTAGCTACTTTAACATAATCATCTGATTGCTTCTTAATCTTTTCTTGAGTCTTTTTAATACGAGGGAAAAAGATATAAGATATTACACCCATTAAGAAGGCAAATAAGAATATTTCTAATCCAAGAATCCAGGAAATAGAAAATGAAAGCACTAATACAACGATAACTACAAATCCCTTACATAATAATTTAATTAAGGAATTTAATAAGTTCATTACACGATCCGTATCATTATATAAACGATTTATAAATTCTCCAACTCCGATATCTTCGAATGCTACTGCAGGAAGACAATCAATTTTTTGATATAGGTCTGTTGATACTTCTCTCATGAATTTGATTTCAAAGTAATTATATAATTTATCTCTAGGAATTTGTAAAAGGCTATAACAAGTAATATATATACCTTCCCATAATAATAAGTAAGAAATAAAACCATATAGATTTTTTTCTAGTAATAACTCTACGCCACGACCCCAAAAGTAAGCAGCACATAATGCAGGAAGGTATGTCATTAAAACAAGAAATATATAAAGTATCATCTTGAGTTTATCTTTTTTCAAATAGTGAAAAAGAATTTTAAAACTTTTCGCCTTTTTCATAAACATCTACCTCCAAACACAAAAAAAAGTCTTTATGTAAAAGACTCTTTCTAACTAATAATAATTTTTTATACGTTAAAAACAAGTGAGAACATCATTTTCCCAAAGCCGTTTACAATATTCCTAATAAATTTAAATTGTTGTTGAATCTTCATTCTAAATAAAATCATATTCTCACTCCTTTCTCTCAAATTCACGATAATAATAACACTAAAAAAATAATCTGTCAACCCTAAAATGTTGACAGATTATAATTATTCTATTATTGATTTAACTACATTTCTAGAATTACCTTTAGAAATAGCATTTAATATCTCAGATTCATAGGAATTAGCAAAACCAGTCCAAGAGTAATTATTGATTACTATATAAGGTACTCCAGTAGCCTCTTCTCCATCTACTTCACTAGATACTTTTTTCATTAACGCTTCATTTGAAGCATTATACCAAGTCTCATATTTTTGAACTACAAATGTATCTTTAACATCTTCACTTAAACCATTTAAGAATTTAAATAATTCTTCACAATGTGAACATTCTTGTCCATAGAAGATATATACAATAGCTTTATCACTATCTCTACTCTCTTTGTATTTCATATTAAATGTCCAGTCACCTTTAGTATCAGTTTCTGCGTTAGAGTAATCTCCATAGTCTTCATCGTTATCATCTTCATCATCTTCTTCAAGATCACCAACACGAATTGTCTTTTCTAACTTAGATGAAGAACGATAATATTGATGAGCATTAGTACATTTTTCTTTTTCATAACACAAAGTGTCATTATCAACTATATAGAAATAATACTCATTATCATCATCAGGAAAAGTAACTAGATATTCATTCTTATCCACTTCTTTCCAAGTACCTTTACTTGTATTTTCAGTACTAGAAGAAGAAAATACAGATTTAAATGAGTTATCACTATTAAAATATAATTTCTTAGTATAAGTAGTATCATCTTCATATAAATATGTAACTTCCCAAGTATCTACAATACCTGTCTTTGGTTTATTATCTTCTTTTTCTTTTAATGCATAATTATATCCAATATATACTCCAGCTGCTAAAACAATAGCAACTAATATATAGATACCTATTTTACTTTTCTTTTTTGGAGAAGAATTCTTTTCTTCCATTCCATTTCCACATTTTGGACATACACCATCTTTTAATTCAGATCCACAATCTTCACAATATTTCATATAATCACTCCTCTATACACCCATTGGAACTAAGAAATAAATTAAGAATAAAACAAACACTACGAATGTTACCCAATTCATTTCTAATTTAGGAACTTTACCTTTAAAGTCGTTATTAACAAACTTAAAGAAATCAATAACATATATACATAAATCCATTATAACAAATGTAATAACACCTAATCCAATTCCTGAAGTAATTGAATAAGTAAGAATCATCATTACTATTGTTAGGAAAGCTGGAATTGCATATTTAACATGACTAAAATCTACTTGCTTAACTTGAGATATCATTAATACTCCAACATAGATTAATGCACAAGCAGCTGCACTAGTTGGGATAAATGCAAATACCGGTAAGATAAAAATTGCTAAGAAGAATAATAACGCTGTAACAATAGAAGTAACACCAGTTCTTCCTCCAACACTTACACCAGTACCACTCTCTACAAATGTAGTAATAGTACTTGTACCAATTACTGCACCAACAATGCTTGATAAACTATCAGCACTCATGATTCTACCAAAATTATGAGGCTTACCATTATCATCCATTAATTTAGCATTACTGCAGCAACCTACAATAGTTCCAATAGAATCAAACATATCAATCATAGAAAATGATATTACTAACATAAAACAAGTAAATAATGAACCTGCTGGGAAATTAAATCCTTCTTTAAAAATAGATAAGAATACAGGTTCACCATTTGATGACATAAAAAACTCTTTTAAACTATTTCCAAAATCCCAACCAATTCCAGGAGTTTTACCTAATAAAATATTTATATCCGCAACTCCTAAAGGTATTGCAAGTAATGTAGCAGATATAATACCAAATATAACTGAACCCTTAACTTTATAATGACTAAGTACACCTATTACTATAAGTCCAAATAAACATACTACTGCACAACATGCATCTCCTCCAGGAGCCCATAATTTAGGATCGTTAAATTGAACTAATTGAACTAAAGTAAATTGATTACTAGTAATTAAATGAGCATTTTGTAATCCAATAAATGTTATAAATAAACCTATGCCTACTGAAATACTTTCTCTAATTGGTTTCGGTAAAGCATCAAACATTGTTTCTCTCATAGAAACTCTTTTACCTGTTGTCGGATCTAGCCCTCCAGGCAAATAAGAAATAAGCAAAAAGAATAAACCACTAAGTAATATTAAAGCCATCGCATTACCATAAGAAAAAGCAAATCCAAAGGCTCCACCCAATATAGAACCGCATATTGCATTAAGTCCCATTCCAGGTGCTTGAGCAAGTGGCATATTAGCCATAAAAGCCATAATTAAAGTTCCTACAAAAGAACCTAAAGCAGTCGCAATAAAAACACTAGAAAATCTAGGGTCTGCAGTACCATTCCATAATATATTATTTGGGTTAACAACTAAAATATAAGACATAGCTAAAAATGTAGTTAATCCTGCATAAATCTCAGTCTTAAAATTAGTACCCCTCTTATCAAATTCAAACTTATCCTTAATATTCTTCATATACGTCACCTATTATATGATAATTATCACATAAGGGAATAAAAAAAGCAATTACATATGGTATAATGAATTTAGAAAGTAGGATGCATATGATTATACTTAAAAGTAATTTAAAAAACGAATTAAATATTCGTACTGAAAAAGATTATCCAAAAGAAGGAATTGAATTTATCGATATTAATCCTTTAATACTACAAAAAGAAACATTAAAAGAAATAACCAATCTATTTGTAGAAGATTGTATTAATAAAAAAATAGATTATATAGTTGCTCCTGAAGCAAGAGGTTTCTTATTTGGATCTGCAGTTGCTGAAGAATTAAATGTTGGATTAATTCCTGTAAGAAAGAAAGGAAAACTTCCACCATCTACAGTCGCAGCTAGTTTTGATTATGAAAAAGAATATGGTAAAGATACTTTAGAATTACCAAAACTAGTAAACGAAGAATATAAAGATAAAAACTTCTATTTATTAGATGATATATACGCAACAGGTAATACGTTATCTGCTATTAAGAAAGCAATAATTGATTTAGGTGGAAACATTGTTGGAGAAGGCGTTGTCATGAATATTAAAGAATTAAATAATAATGAAACACTATTCTCTATTATTGATATTAATGAATCATAGGAGGTACCCATGAGAAATTATATAGAATTTTATTTTGATGAAAATGATAAGTTTGTCGCAGATATTCATAAACAAGGGAAACTAAGAAGAGTTCGTAAAGAAAAAAGCATGTTAAAACTTCTTAATATTTCTAATAAATATGGGCATCATGTTCGTGGTGAAGGATATATTAAAGATGATGTAATGCAAATAACTAAAGAATTTGATCGTTATATGAATAGAAAAGCAGCTCTACATGTAATTGGTAAAATTGCTCAAAAGATGAAGATAAGTAGAAAAAATGTTACTTTAAAGAAGACTTTAGTAGTTGCTTCATTAGTCGCTGTTATTGCAGCTAATGGTTTAGCTAAAAAAGATGAAGCTCATTACGAACCAGAGAATTATCAACCACAAGTAACTGCTCAAGCTGTAACAGAAAACAATGAAATAGAAGATATATTAGCTAAATATGATATGGAAATACCTGAAGAAGAAGCCTCGGTAGAAGAAATCCAGGAAGATATAAAAGAAGCAGCCAAAGAAGAAGTAAAAGAAGATAAACATGAATTAGATAGTATGTTCCAAGAAGATAGTTTCCACTACTCTTATGAAGATCGTAGTAATGCAACCAATGTAGCAAACGCCAAAAGATATGATGACTTATTCGAAAAATATGCTGATCGTTATGGTCTAGATAAAAATTTATTAATTGCTCTTGCTGCTCAAGAAAGTGGCGGAGAACACTATGATAACTTAAGAGAAGGAAAACCTGCTGCCGGTATAATGCAAGTAGAAAAAGCAGTTTGGGTAAATTCATCTATTTCTGCATATAATTTTGAAACTGGACAAGTAGAAACAGTAAAAATAACACAAGATAAATTAAATGATCTAGAAAGTAATATTCAAATTGGCTCAATGATTTTAAGATACAATATGGAAGCTAATAATTATAATATTCCATTAGCCCTACAATCATATAATTTTGGTCAAGGAAATATGAATAAGGTTTTAAGAACTTGTGCTGAATTAGAAAACATTGATGAAAGTAGTATGAGACAAAATCCTACAGAGAATGCTTGGTTAAACTATAGAGCCTTCTTAAATACAGGAGATGCAAAATATGTAGAACATGTCTTCAGTTATTTAGGTAAAGACGAAATAAAAGTACAGAAAAGAAATAATGAAACTGTAAAAGTTGCTCTAGCAAACGATCATGTACTAGAAAATGCAAATAATAGAACATAAAAAAAAGACGTTAATCGTCTTTTTTATTTTATAAAATAAAATCTACTAAGAATCCAACAAATACTCCAGTTAAATAAATAATTGATAATATAGATACATTTTCTTTTAAATTCTTATTAGTTCTAAATAATAGTAATATACCAAGTCCACTACCAGTAAGTAATCCACCTATTAAAGTACCAATAGTAATAATATTAGATAAATATAATTCAGTCATAATAACACTACTTGCACAATTAGGTATTAATCCAATTAAACTAGCAATAAAATAATTAAATATATTCTTATGCATTAATAATTTAGATAAATTATCTTCACCAATATAATATATTAATAATCCGATACCTAAATTCGCAATAAGAATAAATAAACCAATCTTAATAGTATGTTTTAAACTAGAAATAAAAATATTTTCATGCTCACAACTACAATGATCATGTTCACATAATTCATGAATATGTTCATTATCAGTCTTACTCTTTCTATAAAACAAATCAACAAAGTAACCAATAATAATACCCACTACTACTTTAAATCCAACAATTCTAAGTAATAATAAAGGATCTACCTTTTCACTAATCATTATTGGTAACATTTCATCACTAGTAGATAAGAATACTGCAATTAAAGTACCCATAGTAAGCACTCTACCAGAAAATAAATTAGCACACATAGAACTAAATCCACATTGTGGTAAAGCTCCTAATATTCCACCAATAATAGGTCCAAACTTTTGATTCTTCTCCATTATCTTTTGACTCTTTTTAGTCATCTTATGTTCCATAAACTCTAACACAAGAAAAGTTACAAATAAATACGGAATTATTTTTAAGGTATCCATCAACCCATCCATCAAACAATCTAACATAATGTCTCCTCTAATTCTTTTTACTACATTCTTTGCATAATCCATTAATAATAATACGATTAGTATTTGGAATAAAACCATGATGCTTAGTTATATGAGCAGTAAATGGTTCTATTTCATCACAATCAACATGAATCATTATTCCACAATCATCACACTTTAAGTAATAATGATGACTACAATCACACTCTTCAATATATTGATAATAAGTAGTATTAGACTTATCAATATATTTATTAATTCTACCTTCACCAACTAATTTATCAACAAATCTATAAATAGTAGTAAGTCCTATATTATCTAATTCATCATATAATTCTTTAACAGTAAAAGCTTTGTCCTTACTCTTAATACGCATCAATATATCGTCTTTTTGTTTCGTATTATAAGTCATATATTACGCCTCTTTCAATTTGAAAATGATTTTCATATTCGATTATATTATCTTCCAAATAAAAAAGCAAGAATTATCTTGCTTCTTTACCATCTTCATTATAATTCTTACCACATCCGTAACAATGATATTTAGCTATACCATTCATACAACTACCTAAATATAGTTTCTTTTGCTTAGCTTGCTCTACAGTCTCTTTAGTAGGTCTACCATAGACTATCTCTACTAATTCATCACCACAATTTGGACACTTTACCTTCTCCTTAAAACCTAAGAAGTCATCTAATTGATCTGTAATAAGTAAATATTGAAATAAATCATCCATATAATCACCTACAAATATATTAACATAAATAAAAAAATAGGAAAATATCCTATTTTTATTCATCGTATTTATAGAAACCTTCTTTAGTAGACTTACCTAACTTACCAGCATCTATATATTCATTAAGAATTGCTAACATACCCTTAAAGTTATAAGGTAATAACATTTTCTTAAGTAATGGACTAAATAATCCAGGAACTTTTTGATATTGTTCTACGATATTCTTAACTGTTGTTAAACCAACAATATCCATAATACTAAACGGTCCCTTAGGTGCTCCAGTACCTAATGTCCAAGCTTTATCAATACTTTCAGGATCAGATACACCATTAGCCATTAAATCAAATGCACTTAACAAGAATGGAACTAACATAGAATTTAATAGATATCCATTCTTTTCTTTATTAACTGGTAATGCAACCATTCTAATTTCATTAGCAAATTCAATAATTTCATCAAAATATTTTTTATCAGTTCCATCATGTGCCATAACTTCAGCAGTATTTTGCTTCCAAATATTATTAGCAAAATGAAGTGATAAATACATTTCTCCTCTACCTGTATATTTAGCAAACATTGATGGAAGTAATGTTGATGAATTAGTAACTACAACTGTCTTTTCAGGTAAAACAGGTGCAAGCTTTTTATAGAATTCAATCTTATCTTTCTCATTTTCTGCCATAGATTCAATTACTAAATCAGCATCTTCTACAGCCTTAGCCATATCAACTTCTAACTTAATACTATTATAAGCAACCTCTACTTTTTCTAAACACTTATCAACATCAAAATCATCACGATCAGCTAAACCTCTACACCAATTAGAATCAATCTTACCCTCATCAGAAGCCATAAGTTTTAACGCTTCTTCATAAGTCTTCTTTAATGTGTCTAGTTTTGGTTGAGTACGAGTTTTACTATCCTCACTTCTTAACCAAATAGTTACATCAAAACCACAATATGCTGATTGAAAAGCTATTTGACTACCAAGAACTCCTCCACCAGCAACTACTACTTTCTTATACTTCATAATTTTCACTCCCTACTATAATTATTATAACATATATTACTTATGTATAATACTTAATAAATCAACAACTTTATCTTTGTTATTATCATATACTTTTTTAATACCCCAAGCACCGCCAATAACAACACCAGTCAATATACCAACATCTCTAACAACAGATAGAACTCCTTTAGCTTTCTTAGTAGTTCTACGAATAAAGTTAGCCCCAGTTTTTAGATAAGAAATCTTATCAGCAACTACTGTAGTATCCATTACATTAACACATCTAAATTCAAGGTCACCATCAGTAGTTTGAATAGTAATCTTATTCTTTCTAATCTTCATTTGAACCCGATCTTTATATACCTTAATATCATCAAATGGTACTCTATCAACAACTTTATATTCTCTCTTAAAGATTCCCATTTCTCTTTCAAATAAAATATTTTTATTAGTAATAACTAACTTATGTTCTTTATCTTTATTACCATAAAATACTTTCTTCTCAAGTAAAACAGCTTCATCTACATCTAATTGATATCTAAACATATTAATCACCTCTACGCTTTCTTAGCTTCTTTTCTTTCATAATGAACACAGTAATTATTTTCCATTCTAACATCTGGTCCTTCACAATATAAGCCTTTAACTTTATCAGCTTTCTTATTTAGATTATAACATCTATTATTAATCTTTGTATAACCACTAGGACATACTTTTTCAAGTTCAGGATCTTCAACTTCATCTAATATGCATTTCTTATCAACTAATTTACCAGTACCTTCACAAAAATATGAAGTTGGATCAGATTCTACTTCTTTATAACACTTTCCATCACTATTTTGTTGACTAGAAAGAATCATTTGTCCATCAATATCGCATCTCCATTCAGCTTCATATCCTGAATTAGGACTAATGTCATAACACCATCCACCTATTACTACATCATTGCCAAGACATCCACCATTAATAGTAGGTTTTCTTCCTAAACATCTACCATTATATTCTAGATCCTCTCCAGGAGTAATACGACAATATAGAGTAGCATCTCCAACTACTTTTCTCTCAACACATTTATCTATATCATCACGATAATCACCTGATGAACATTTACCTCTGGCTTTATATTCATCATGTCTTTTACATTTATTACCTTCTAATTTTAATTCATCATGGCATATTAATTTATCACTATCTGTACCAGCAACTTCATGATAACAAGTCCCATCAACATCACCATATTCATTAGGACAAATATCACCACGAGGAGCAACTTCTCTACTTACTTCTTTTAAACACCAAGAACCATCAAGTATAGAATCAGCATCACAATAATAACCAGTTTGTTTTGTATCATCTAATTCACTAACTGATTTATTAACTAAATTTTTAACATCAATCTTCTTATTCTCTTTAAGAATAGAATTAATATAAGCAGCCTTAGAAGGAGATATATTATATTTCTTAGCTAACTTCTTATCTTCTTTAGTTATCTTATCAATAACAATAATATTAGATGCAAAATGTTGTTTATCTATAACATCAACTATCTTTCCGCGTACTCTTTCACTAGATACTTTACCTTCAGTATATATAATAACATCTACAACACCAGTATTATCTACAAATTCACTTCTAGCAACATTACCAGTAATAATTTCTAAAGCTTCATCCAAACTCTTAGGAGCTATACCTTTAATAACTTTTTCCGCATCTTTATTTAGCGCAATAATATTTTTAATCTCATCATTCTTATCTAAATTAATTCTAATACTAGGATTAATATCCATAATAATATAAGATACAGTTCTATTATCCAAAAGAATAAAACTAACTATACCAACAATTAATAATAAAACCGGAATAATTATTAATAATCTCTTCTTCATAGTATCACCTATCATCATTATAACACAATATAAAAAAAAAGTGACCCTGTCTCACGACAGGGTCTTCAGGGGGTTCGGTTGAATATACTCTAACATTTACACCGTTAGAGATATCGGCGTGATTTTTATACCATCACGCATCTTAATTATTTCAAAAAAAATCTTAAAAGTCAATTACCTATCAAAAAGTTTTTTTAAGTCATTTTTCATTTTCCTTTAATATCAACAAAATCAAAAATAAAAAAGTGTGAAATTCACACCTTTTATCCTTCTGCTATAGAAGCAATTAACTTTTTCTTTAATTCATCTTTATCGTGTTCTTCATTTAGTAAATATTCTTCTGAATCTTTCTTAGCTTGAAGTAATATTTTATAATCATTTTTAATATCAGCAATCTTGAAACTCATATCTCCAGATTGCTTAGTACCAAATAAATCTCCATGTCCACGTAATTTGAAGTCTTCTTCAGATATTACAAATCCATCATCTACTGTTTCCATTATCTTAAGTCTTGCCGCATCACTATCACTAATTAAGATACATTGTGATTTAGAAGTACCTCTTCCTACACGTCCTCTTAATTGGTGTAATGTTGATAAACCAAATCTATCAGCATCAAAGATAACCATAGTAGTTGCATTAGGAACATCTACACCTACTTCTACAACTGTTGTAGAAATAAGAATTTGAA
>CAMJOB010000023.1 GCA_946407495.1 uncultured Bacillota bacterium
AGAAGAAGCATTTGAAAATATTGAAAAGAATAAAGAATTAAATGCTTATATTACACTTTGTAAAGATGAAGCAATTGCTAAAGCAAAAGAACTAGAAGGTAAAGAAGTAGATAACTTATTATTTGGATTACCAATTGCTGTTAAAGATAATATCGTAGTTAATGGAGTAAGAACTACATGTGCATCTCACATCTTAGAAAACTTTGTTCCAATTTATACAGCTACTCTAATTGAAAACTTAGAGAAGAAAAATATGATTGTTATTGGTAAAACAAATATGGATGAATTCGCAATGGGTTCATCATCAAGAACTAGTTACTTTGGAGCACCTAAGAATCCATGGAACACAAATAAGATTTGTGGTGGATCATCAGGTGGTTCAGCAGCAACTATCGCAGCACGTGATGTATTATTCGCTTTAGGTTCTGATACTGGTGGATCAATTCGTCAGCCAGCAGCATATACTGGAATCGTAGGTATGAAACCAACATATGGTAGAGTATCACGTTATGGTTTAATCGCCTTTGGTTCATCATTCGATCAAGTAGGACCAATGACTAAGAACGTATATGAAAATGCAGTGCTATTAAATGCCTTAGTTGGTAAAGATGAAAAAGACTTAACTAGTGCTGATTTAGAGGAAGAAGATTTTACAAGATTTATTGGAAAAGACATTAAAGGAATGAAAATTGCAGTTCCTAACTTCTTAATGGGAGATGTTGTATCTGATGAAATCCGTAATCAAATAAAAGAAACTATCAAAGTGTTAGAGAAAAATGGTGCAACAGTAGATTATGTAGATATTAAATACATAGAATATGCTATGACACTATACCAAATCTTAGCAATGGGTGAAGCAAGTTCTAACTTAGCAAGATTCGATGGTATCCGTTATGGATTCTCAATTGAAAATCCAAAGAACATCGAAGACCTATATCTAGAAACTAGAGGACAAGGATTTGGTGAAGAAGTTAAACGTCGTATCATGGTAGGTTCATACTTACTAAGTGGAGAAAATGCTAAAGTTTATTACAACAAAGCATTATCTATCCGTGATGACATTAGAAAAGAATTCAAAAGAGTTTTTGAAAGTTATGATTTAATTATTGGACCAACAACAGTTACAACAGCATATGATTTAACAGATCCAATGGATGATCCAAGAAAGAGTTTCATGGATGATATCTGTGTTATTCCAGTTAACTTAGCAGGCCTTCCTGGATTAAGTATTCCAGTAGGATTTGGAGAAGGACACATGCCAATTGGTATGCATATCATTGGTAACTCATTTGAAGAAGCAAAGATGTATCAATTAGCTTCATTCATTGAAAAAGAATTAAATCTTGATTTAAACCCAAATGGAGGTGAGAAATAATGTCAAACTATTTAGCAACAATTGGTGTAGAAGTACACGTTGAATTAAAAACAAAGACAAAGATTTTCTCAAACTCTATTAATGGTTATGGACAAATGGGTAACTCATTAACAAATGTTATTGACTTAGGTTATCCTGGAACATTACCAACATTAAATGAAGAAGTATTAAATTTAGCAATCAAGGCAGCAACAGTTCTAAATTGTAAGATTAGAAGAGAAATGCACTTTGATCGTAAAAACTATTTCTATCCAGATAATCCAAAGAACTATCAAATTACACAAGCAAGAACACCTATTGGATATGATGGATATGTAGAAATTGATGATAATGGTACAAAGAAAAAAATCTATATTGAAGAAATGCATATAGAGGAAGATACATGTAAGAGTACTCACAGGGGTGAAAGAACTTTACTAGACTTCAACCGTGCAGGAGTACCACTAATTGAAATAGTTACTAAACCATGTATGACTACAGCTACAGAAGCTAAGTTATACCTAGAAAAATTAAAAGAACTATTATTCTATACAGATGTATCTGATTGTAAGATGGAAGAAGGTTCAATGAGAGCAGATGCTAACGTATCTATTCGTAAAAATGAATCTGATCCATTCGGAACAAAAGCAGAAATTAAAAACATTGGATCTATCTCTAATGTTGGTGTAAGTATTGAAAAAGAAATCGCTCGTCAAGCTAAACTATATGATGCGGGTGAAACATTCAAACCACAAACAAGAAGATATGATGATAAATTAGGTGACACTGTACTAATGCGTGTTAAGGAAACAGGAAATGATTATCGTTATTTCCCAGAACCTGATATCCCATTCGTATATGTAACTGATGAAATGATTGATAGAGTAGTTAAGACTATTCCAATGTTACCTGATGAAAGAGTTAAAGTTTATGTAGAAAAAGGAATCCAAGAAGTAAATGCTAAGAAGATGATTTTAAATAGATCATTATCAGATTACTTAAATGATTGCTTAGATGTAGACTTTGATTTCAAAGTAGCATCAAACCTATTACTAGGTGATATTTCTGCATACTTAAATAAAACAGAAAAAGATATTACAGAAACTAAATTAACTAAAGAAAGATTTATTGATTTAGTTAATAAATATTCTGATGGTACTATCACTTCTAAAAACTTAAAAGAAATACTAGATACAGTTATGGAAAGTGATAAGAGTATTGAAGAAATTATGAAAGAATCAGGAGTACAAAATATTACTGATGATTCTATGATTAAAGAAGTTGTTAAAAAGATTATTTCTGAAAATGAAGAATCAGTTAATGACTATAAAGCAGGACATGATAGAGCTATTAAATTCTTAATGGGACAAGTCATGAAAGAAACAAAAGGCTCAGTAAATCCTAAGATGGCAATGGATATTTTACTAGAAGAGTTAAAGTAGTTAGACATTGAAAAGATAGGTATACATAGTGTATAATTAATATACTAGGGATGTGATATTATATGAAAAGTAAAATTAAACCAGTAAAACATTTTAATACTAATAAAAAGAATATTAAACCAATGAAGCCAATGAAAAAGAAGAAAAAAGTAAATAAACTATTAGTGTTATTTGCTATTTTCTGTATCGTACTTTTAGTATTTATTATTAAAGTAGTAATGATCTTTACTGAAAGTGATGAAGAAGCAATCTATGGTGGTAGACTTGATGGTATTGAAAAGGTTGAATTAAAAGAATCAGATAAAGAAAAACAAATTAAAGAAAAACTAGGAGATCATGTTTCTAGTGTTAAAGTTCGTGTACAAGGAAGAATTGTTAATATTAGTTTAAGTCTTACAAAAGACGTTATTCGTGACTGGGTTAAAGATGATTGTAAAAATGTATTAACTTTATTCAGTGATGAAGAAAAGAAATATTATGATTTCCAATTCTTTGTTGAAAAAACTGTAGAAGCAGGAGATAAGAATCAATTTCCTATTATCGGTTATAAGCACCATTCATCAGAAGAGATTAAGTGGACAAAAGATAGATAAAGGGGAATGAGATAGATGAAGAAAAAACTAATCATAATAATACCCATTATTATTGCGATAGTTGCTTTCATCTTCGTATATCGTTTTTATAACAAGGAAGATGCTACAACAACATTAACCGTAAAAGAAAAACAATGGGTTGAAAATAATAAAGATCAAACCTATGACTTTGAATTAGTAAATGATTATCCATTATATGGACAAGATGGTAGTGGAGTAATATTCGATTTCCTAGAAGACTTTGAAAAGACTATTGGAATTGAATTTAATAAAATCTCTTATTTAAAAAGTACTACTCCAGAAGGAAGTAGTTACCGTATCCGTATCTTAGATAATGAAGCTGAATTAAGTGATAAAGACTTATTACTATTCAATGATAACTATATAATCATAGGAAAGAATTATAAAAGAATAAATCATATACGTGATTTAAAAAATATAAGTTTTGGTGTATTTAAAGATGATTCATCTGAAATAAGTTATTACTTAAAAGGTGGTTCATCACTATCATATAAAACATATGATAATATCACTAGTTTATATAATGCCTTAGATAAAGATGAGGTAAATATGATTGTAGTACCAAGTATTATGTACTTAGACTACATCATTAAAAATGATAAATATTCTATTAACTATTATTTAACTGAAATGAAGAAACAAGTGGTTTTAACATTAAGTGATGACAATGAACAATTAAATAAAATTGTTACTAAATATTACAATAAATGGAGACAATTAAATTATATTAAAGAATATAATCAAGAATATTTAGATTACTATGTAGAAAAGAATAATATTAGTGCTAAAGAAAAATCTCAATTAATTTCTAAGAACTATGTATATGGATATATTGAAAATGTACCATTTGAATCTAAAGTAAATGGTAGAGTAGCAGGTATTGCTGGAGAATACATTGATCGTATTTCTAGACTTGCTAATATCAATTTCCATTACAAGAAATATGATAGTAAAGAGAAATTAAAAGAAGCTGTAGAAAAAGGAGAAGTAGATGTATACTTCGATTACTACAACTATGGTGGGGATAAGTATTTAGAAACTAGATCTTCATTTATAGAAGATTATGCTGTTATTGGATTACAATCAGATAATCATATTGTTAATTCTTTTGAAAGTTTAAAGAATCAAGAATTAGCTATGTTAAAAGAAGATTCTTTATATAACTATTTCTCAAATAACTCTCGTGCTAAGATTAAAACTTATAGTAGTATTGAAGATTTAATTGAGAAGTCTAAAGAAAGATTAATAGTTGTAGACTATGAAATCTATAATTACTATCAAACAACTAAATTTAGAGATTATAGTTTAATCTATAAAGATACAATGATGAATGATTATAAGTTTATGGTAAAGAATAATAATGAAGCTTTCTATAAATTATTTAATTATATTATCAGTACTAATTCTTATTACAACTACCGTAATAGTGGTATTGAGAACTTAAGTGCATCTATCTTAAAAGATTCTACATTCGGTGAATTATATATGGCAGTATTATTAATAATCTTTATTCCATTAATAGTACTAGTAGGATTATATCTATACTTCAAGAAGAAAAAACAAGTTAAGAAAGTTAAGATAACAGATCGTCATAAATATACTGATATGTTAACATCTCTAAAGAATAGAAACTATTTAAATGCTAAAGCCCCTGAATGGGAAGATTCACAAGTATTCCCACAAGCTATAGTAATAGTTGATTTAAATAGTGTTAAATATGTTAACGATAACTATGGTCATGAAGAAGGAGACCAATTAATCATTAAAGCAGCTGGTATTTTAGTTAATACCCAATTAGAGAATAGTGAAATTATTCGTACAGATGGTAATGAATTCTTAATTTACTTAGTAGGTTATAGTGAAAGACAAATTAATACTTACACTAAGAAGTTAAGTAAAGAAATGAAAGCACTACCACATGAATTTGGTGCTGCTGTAGGTTATAGTATGATTGAAGATGAGATTAAAACAATCGATGATGCAATCAATGAAGCAACTCTAGAAATGATTACAAATAAAGAAGAATATAAGTAAAAAGGTGATAAAAAGATGGAGCAAGCTAGAGGTTTTTTTAGAAAAGTTATCGAAATAATAAAAAAGCCAGAAATGCGTATTTTACCAGGACAGCTTGCTTTTTTCTTGTTTATGAGTCTAATTCCCTTAGCGGCATTAATAGGAGCAATTGCTTCTACATTATCTATTCCAGTTGCCTCATTGAGACAAACTATGAGTGGAATGCCAAAAGAAGCTATAGACTTCTTCATTGAAATAATCAATAATAAAGGAATTAACTTTAATATTTCGGTATTCTTTATATCTGCATTTATCCTTGCATCTAATGGACCACATTCTATGATTATTACTTCAAATGAAATATATAAAATAGAATCCCGTAACATTATCGCAAGACGTATAAAAGCAATTATGATGACATTCGTAATGGTAGGACTATTCTTCGTCCTATTCTTAATTCCAATCTTTGGAGATACAATCTTCGAAATGGTTAGAAATAATATAAGAGATGAATCATTAGTTAAATTTATATATATAAGCTATCAATTAATTAAGTACCCATTATTAGTTATCATCTTACATTTTAATATTAAATTATTGTATGTAATTGCTCCTGATGATCATATTGAATCTATGACCACAACTCAAGGTGCAATATTCACGACAATCGGATGGATTATCGCAACAGAAATATATTCATTCTATATTGGATCATTCACAAGTTATGATAAATTCTATGGAAGTATTTCTAATATAATTATCTTACTTTTATGGATTTATATCTTGTCATATATCTTTGTATTAGGAATGATAATAAATGCTGGAACATACAAAGAAAAAACACAAATGTTAAAAGTAGTCGAAGAAGAGTAGACTACTTTTTTTGTTTGTTGAAAAGAAAGGGTATAAATGGTATAATAAAATAAGCGAGGTAGGGATTATGAAAAGAATAAAAAAAGGAATAAATGATCTAGTTTATTCAGTTAAACAATATTTCAAAAAAGTTAAAAAAGATCATCTAATTAAAAAATATTTCCAAGATAATGTTCTATTCCTAGTATTCATATTTACTGTAGTATTAAATGCTACTGTATTAAGATTTTTCTGTATGCATACTATAGAAAACTACTTATCTTTTAAAGCTATTTTAGCAGATACAACAGTAGCTGTAATTATAGGATCATTTGGATATTTATGTAAACCAAAGAATAGATTCTATTACTATTTAGTATTTGATATTATACTATCAGCCATCTGTATGATTAATTCTGCATATTATACTTTCTATACATCATTCGCATCAGTATCTATGTTGTCACTTACACAATATATTGGTGATGTAGGAGATGCAGTTGTAGAAAACGTAATCCAATTAAAAGATTTATTCTATGTAATTGGACCACTAATTTTAATAGGTGCTTATTTAAAAATCCATAAGAAGAGTAGATTAAAACAAATAGAGATTAAGTCAGAAAGAAAGAAGAAAATGACTTCTACTTTAGCAGTAGGTCTAATAATGGCATTCTGTTATTGTATAACTCTATCTTCTCTAGATGTAACAAGATTTGTTAAACAATGGAATAAAGAGTACATTGTAATGAGATTTGGTATTTATGTATATCAAGCAAATGACTTAGTAACGTCAATTCAACCAAAGATTAATTCAATGTTTGGTTATGATAAAGCTAAAAAAGAATTTGATGACTATTACAAAGATAGACCAGATGTACCTCAAACTAATGAGTACACTAATATCTTTGAAGGTAAAAATGTAATTGTAATTCATGGTGAAAGTATGATGACTAATGCCATTGGATTAAAATTTAATGATATTGAAGTTACCCCTACACTTAATAAGTTAAGTAGAGAAGGTATGTACTTCTCAAACTTCTATTCACAAGTAAGTGTTGGTACTAGTAGTGATACTGAGTTAACTTATAATACTTCATTAATGCCTACTAAATCAGGTACAGCATTTGTTTCATACTCAGATAGAAATTATATATCTACACCTAAATTCTTTAATGAAAAAGGATATTATACCTTCAGTATGCATGCTAATAAAGCAGATTTCTGGAATCGTAGAGCTATGCATAATTCATTAGGATATCAAAGATTCTATGCTAAAGCAGATTATAAAGTAGAAAAAGAAAATGTTATTGGTTTAGGATTAAACGATAGAGAATTCTTTAAACAATCAGTTAAGAAAATTAGTAAGATTAATTCTAAGAATGAAAGTTGGTATGGATTATTAATCATGTTAACTAACCATACACCATTCTCAGAAGTAGATAAGTATGGAGACTTCGAAGTTAATATTAAAGAGACTATTAATAAAGAAGATGGTACTCAAGAAGAAGTTATTCATCCATATATGGAAGGTACTAAACTAGGTAATTACTTCAAGTCATTACACTATGCAGATGTAGCATTAGGAGAATTTATTAATGAACTTGAAGAAGCAGGTCTAATGGATAATACAGTATTTATATTATATGGAGACCATGATGCAAGATTACCAAAAGCTGATTACAACCGTTTATATAATTACGATACAACTACAGATGATATTAAAGATGATAGTGATCCAACATATAAAGAATATGATTCTTACCAATATGAATTAGGTAGAAAAGTGCCATTCATTATTTGGACAGATAATATGGCTGGAACAAACTTAAATATGGAAATTAAAGATGTTATGGGTATGATTGATGTACAACCAACTCTAGGTAACATGTTTGGATTCTATAATAAATATTCTCTAGGACATGATATATTCAATGTAAGAGGAAATAATACAGTAGTATTCCCTAATGGAAACTGGGTAACTGATAAAGTTTACTATAACTCACAAAAGGGAGCTAGTCTTTCTCTAAATAACGAAGCAGTAAGTGAAGATTATATTAAAGAAAGAAATGATTATACAAATAAGTTATTGGCAGTATCTAATAACACTATTGTATTTGACTTATTCAATGAAGAAAAAAATAAAACAGAATAGGAGGAGAATATGAAGTTAAAGAAAAAAATAAAAGTACTATTAGTAATAATCTTAATTGCGTTATTCGTTCTATTAGGTTTCCTTATATATAAGAATCTAACAGGTGGAACAGAAATAAAAGAAGCTAAAGTAATTGGTTCAATTAAAGAATATGGTTATGAATTAAAAGATAATAAAAATGCAACATATAAAAAGATGTTCCATGAATTAGAAGACATCTTAACAGCTAAAGAAGTAGATGAAGAAGCATATGCTAAGAAGATTGCAGAAATGTTCATATATGACTTCTATTCATTAGAAGATAAGACAGCTAAGACAGATATTGGAGGAGTACAATTCGTACATCCAGCTATCTTACAAAACTTCACAGAAAACGCTGAATCTACTTATTATAAGTATATTGAAAATGATGTTTATGGAACACGTAAACAAGCACTACCAATGGTAGATACTATTACTATTGAAAATGTACAACAAGGATTATATGTAGTAGGGGATACTGGTAAAGATGAAGAAGCCTATGAATTAAAAGTAACATGGGATTATACTTCCGCAACTTATTCAGACTATCAAAAACAAGCTACATTAGACTTTGTACACGATGGTAAGAAATTATTACTAGTTGAAGTAAAATAAAAATAGTGGTTATTTAAACCACTATTTTTTTATTCGTTTTCTTCATCATCAGTTTCTGTTTGTCGTTCTGTATTTTCTGGAAGAGTAGCTTCACTATTAGATGTATTAGTCTCATCATCTTCATCTTCTTTTTCTTCTTCTTCTTCCTCTTCAACAGGAACTTTCTTCTTAGTTGATTCACTATTTTGCGATAATGTTAATTCTAAGGCTCCATTAAGCTTATCTACACGTTTACCAGCAGGTTCACTTTGACTAACTACTGTACCACCTGTACCTTTGAATGTACAACGGATATTATACTTTTGACATGATGCACTAGCAGTAGATTGAGTATCACCTGTGAAATCAGGAATTAATGTATATGTACCAGTATTATTATAAGGACCATATCCAATTACTTCTTTTTCATAAGGTTGATTAATAGAGAAGTGGAATTCCTTAATAGGTTTATGATCAGCTAATTCAAGGTTTTCTTTCATAGCTTGAATTACATCTTTTTTACTGCTCTTATTTGGAACATAATCCCAAAGAACCATTCTAGCTCTTTCATCATAAATCATTTGTCCACTACCTTGTAGATATAATCTATCAATATTTACAAGAGAAGCTTCTTTAGTACTTAAACTCTTTCTCATAATATCTTTAGCTACATTATAGAAAGATAAGATTTGTTTAGTAGTAAGGTTTGTATCCATACTATTAGAAATTGTATTTAAGATATTCATAAATGTACCAACATCATCAATATCTTTAATCTTATCAGCCATAGCTTTAATAATAACTTGTTGATGGTAGTTACGACCAAAGTCTCCATCAGCTAATTGTTTACGGTTTCTTGCATAAACTAGGGCATGTTCACCATCTAGTATTTGTTTACCAGGTTGAACACATATTTCTTGCATACGGTTAGAGTCATCTGTACATAATTCTTTTTCTACATCAATTTCAACTCCACCTAAAGCATTAACAAGTTTAACCATACCTTTAAAGTTTATTTTTGCATAATAATCAATATTAACATCAAAATAATTTTGAATAGTTTGAATCATACAGTCATTACCATAAGCAGCTGCATGAGTAATTTTATTTTCAGCTCTATCTGACCAACAAGCAATTGGTACATAAGAGTCACGTGGAATACTTAACATAGTAGCATTTAATGTTTTTGGATTAAATGTAATAAGTATTAATGTATCTCCATTCGCAACAGCATTCTTAGATAATACTTCATCTGTAGAATCAATACCCATTAATAATATAGTAAATGGTTCTCTAATATCTTTACCAGCAGAAGCCATTTCTATTTTAGAAGTATTAGCTTTCTTTAATTTTTCACTCTTCTTTAATATTACTTTAGTATCACTTTCAATGTTCTTGTATTCATCCATTGTACTAAATAGTTCAACGTATCCACCAGGAACAAAGCAAGCATCAACATCACCTGCATAAAGATCAACTACCATAGAAGTAAAATCACCATAAGGAACTAACTCATTTTCATCTTCAAGTTTTTGTTCCTTAACCATATCCATTGGTATTTTATAACCTTCAATAGATTCTTCATCTTCTAATATAGCTATCTTCATATCTAGCATTTCACTAGGCTTTTCAACTTTACTATCTTTAGGAACTATTAATTTAGAAGTATAAACAACATATTCTTTATTTAAACCACTAATCTCACCATATACATAGTAGATAGCTCCTCCAATAACTCCACAGAATATAGAGTAGAGAATCATAAAGAATAATATAAATCTATGTTTCTTAATCTTTTTAACTTTCTTTTTCTTTGGATGCAATATCCTACGAACTCTAAGTATAAGAATTAAATCTATAAGTCCTAGAACACCCATTACGATATAACGAATAGTATTCTCAATATTACTTAATAGAGATAACTCATATATTGCGAAAGCACTAGTTCCTAGTGCGATTATTAATAATAAAACATATATAGGCCAAAACTTAGGTTTTTTCTGTATCATAGCATCATCCATTTCTTCTTCCATAGGAGACCTCCTAACTTAATTGTATCTATATAAAATTATAAAGGAATAAAAAAGTTTAATCAAGGAAGCCTAAAACATTAAGAAAATGGGTATACTAATAATTGTAAAATACTGTAAAATATATTATATAGAAAGAGAGAAAACCTATTATACAAAAAATCTTATTGATATAATAGAATTGATAAAGAGTCGAAAGAAGGTGAATCCGTGAAGAAAAAACTGATAATGTTAACTATACTGTTTTCAGTATTTTTAATCTATCCAAAAAGTGTTAAAGCTTTCGGTGTAGATAATTATAGATATCGAAATAATTGTAATAATTTCGAAGTAGCCGGATTCCATTCTGATGGAGAGATTGTTACAGTTTATTGTCGAGATACATTCCAAGATGCTTTAAATGCGATGCATGATAATGGAGCAGATGATTTAGCTGTATTAGCTAAAGTAAATGGTCAAAGAAAGATAGTTGCTGCTAATGATGGTATCGTAGATTTATCAATTAATGGTGGAGAACTAGTTTATTATTATAAATATAGTAATCTAACTGGTTATTATACATATATGAATCATTCTAACTATGGTGGAGAAGCTGCATTATTAACTACTGAATATGTTAATGATAAATATAATGCTAAAGTTAGAATTAGTGATGCAGACTTATGGATAGCACAAGATAATTATGAGATTTTACCTTATACTTGGGCTAAATCAGTGAGTTATTACAATGTAACGAATGATCATATCCAACACGTTTTAGCATTTAGACCAAAAAACTCAGACTCAAGTCGTGATTATAATACAATTGGTCCTAAACCAGATATGTTAAATGCAGGAACTTATTATAGTTATGATGGACATTATTTCTATACTAGTTTAACTACTATGCTAAGAGATTATCGTAATGGTAATTATAATAATTCAGTAAATAAAAATAATCCTTATTATAACTATTACATGTACTTATCAGTACATACTAAATCTAATTATTCAAGTTTAAACATTGATGAATATATCCGTAATAATTTAGGTTACAATATGGATGTTTATGGAGATGAAAAATCAGATGGAACATCCAGATTATATGGAATGGGTCAATTTATTTATTGGGCTCAACAAAAATATGGAATAAATGCTTTAATTACTTTTGCTCATGGAATTAATGAATCGGGTTATGGTAGAAGTGGTATTGCGATTAATAAAAATAATGGATTTGGTCTTAATGCAGTTGACTCAAGTCCATCACAATCAGCAGATAGATATGGAACTTATGCATCTGGTATTGAAACATTTGCTAAACACTGGATGAACTGGGGTTATGCAAGACCAGAAGATACAAGATACTTTGGACCAGCATTTGGTAATAAACATATTGGAATGAATGTAATGTATGCATCAGATCCATATTGGAGTGAAAATATGGCAATGCATTATTATGCTTTTGATAGAGCAAAAGGTATGCAAGATTATAACTACTATCAATTAGGTTTAATTACATCACCAACAGATGCAAGAGCAGGAACTACTCTAGGTTCACAATATATTTATCATTATCCAGAAAAAGATGATTCTGTTGTAATAGTAGGTGAAACTACAGGAGAAACAGTAAATGGAAATAATAAATGGTACGAAATAGTATCAGATAAATCATTAGATGGAAATAATAATTATACTAGTGAAGATTATGGATATAACTGGGGTAAAACAGTATATGTACCAGCTTCATATGTTAAAAAGATTAATACTCCAAAATCAGGAGCAGGAACATATAAGTCTCCACAATCAGTACCTAAATATCAAGATGCTGGTTACCAATATGATCTATTATCACCAGGACAAGTACATCAACCAAAGGTTGGAGTAACAATAAGAAAAACTGGATATCATAGAGATGCTTCTATAACAGTTTGGGCAGGTTTATCTGCAGAAGCAAATAGAACATTATTAATACATGCAATTGCTTATGATAAAAATCATAATACAAAAGCATATTTAGTGACATCAGATTACCAATATCAACAAAAACATTGGGTAAATGCTAATGATGTTGATATAGTAGGTGGAGCAGTAGGTAAATTAGATATAGCTTATGATCCTAATATTTCTATTCCAGTACATACAACTACTTCAACAGGAAGCTCTACAATAATTGGATTATATGATTATGCTTATGTTCCAATTATGGAAGAAAAAATAGTAGATGGTAAGAAATGGTATAAAGTACCAACTGATGTAGATGGTACAAAAACTCAATATGGTTGGATTTTAACTACAGAACAACATTGTTCATGGGCTGTTCAAGGTGATATAAGTGCATCAGCTGCACCAACAATCACTGCATCAAATAGAACAGTTACTCAAGGTTTAGAATTCGATCCAATGGTTGGAGTAAGCGCAAAAGATTATCAAGGAACTGATATTACTTCAAGCATTATTATTAAATCTAATAACGTTAATATTAATAAAGTTGGTAATTACACAGTTACATTCCAAGTAACAAGTTCTAATAATAGAACTGCTACTAAGAGTATTACAGTAAAAGTAACTGCTAATGCTAAACCAGTAATTGAAGCTAGTGATATTGAGTTAGAAGAAAATGGAGAATTAACTCATAACTATAGCGCATCTGATACAGAAGATGGTGATTTAACAGATCAAGTAACTATAGATACTTCTAATGTAGATATTACTAAAGCAGGAAAATATGATTGTATCTATACTGTAAAAGATAGTTATAATCAACAAACTCAAAAGACAGTTAAGGTATATGTACTAAGTACAGGACCAAGCGTTAGATATACTACACAAGTACAAGATTACGGTTGGCTAAGAACTTCTGAAAATGGAGATATGTCTGGAACATCTGGAGAATCAAAACGATTAGAAGCAATTAAAGTACAATTAGTTCATATGGATTATGAAGGTTCAATTGAATATCGTACTCACATTCAAGATATTGGATGGGAAGAAGAGTGGAAGAAAGATAATGAGTTATCTGGAACTGTTCATCAAAGTAAACGATTAGAATCAATTGAAATGAGATTAACTGGTGAAGTTGCAGAACATTATGATTTATATTATCGTGTTCATGCACAAGATTATGGATGGATGAGTTGGGCTAAGAATGGAGAAATTTCAGGAACTTCAAGATTAAGTAAACGTCTAGAAGGAATTGAAATAGTTCTAGTACCAAAAGGACAAGAACCTCCAGTAGTACAATGTAGAACAAATAAACCATTTGTTGTAAGAGCAGTATCTTATTCAACTCATGTACAAGATATCGGATGGCAAAACTATGTAGAAGATGGTGACCAAGCCGGTACAGACCATCAAAGTAAACGATTAGAAGCTATTAAAATTAAATTAACAAGTCCAAGTGTTCCAGGTTCAATCGAATATCGTACTCACATTCAAGATATTGGATGGGAAACAAATTGGAAGAAAGATAATGAATTATCTGGAACTTCTGGACAATCAAAACGTCTAGAAGCAATTGAGATTAGATTAACTGGTCAAATGGAAGAGAAGTATGATGTATATTACAGAGTACACGCTCAAAACTTTGGTTGGATGGGTTGGGCAAAGAATGGCGAACAAGCTGGAACTGCTCATTACTCATATCGATTAGAAGCCATTGAAATAGTTCTAGTTCCAAAAGGACACTTAGGACCTAGTGATGAAAAAGAAGCTTTCAATGATCAAAGAGCACAATAAAAGAACTTATCAAACGATAAGTTCTTTTTTTAATCTTCTTCATCAGGATCATCAGTACTTATATTTAATGTAAGTGTTGTACCTTCAGTAACATCACTACCAGCACTAATAGATTGACTTAATACAATTCCTTTTTCTCCAGAATCATATGAATAAACATATGCAACATTTAATCCAGCTTCTTTTAAAGTAGAAGTAGCTTTAGCTTTAGTCATTCCTACAACATAAGGAACACCTTTTTTCTTACCATCACTAATCTTAACAATAATTACATCATTATTCTTAATAGCTTCACCTTTCTTATAAGAATAACTAATTACTTTACCAACTTCAACCTTATCATTATATTCATGTTCAATACTATATTTAATATTATATTGTTCAGCCCAAGCAGTGAACTCATCTACATTCTTAAATGACTTCATCTTTAAAGGCCCTTTAGAAAGAATTATTTCAACTATAGTACCTTGAGCTATCTTTTCACCTTCAGAATGATTAGTTTTAACAACTTTATTCTTCGCAATTTTATCATCATATTGTTCAACAAAAGATAATTTCAATTTATTTTTAATTATCCAAGCAGTAATTTCATTAGTACTCATATTAGTAAGATTAGGAACTACTATTTCAGGGCCATTGCTTACTACAATAGTAACTGTATCACTATTAACTCTAACTCTGTCTCCAGCTTTAGTCTCTTGTTTCATTACTTTACCTTTTTTAATCTTCTTATTAAATTCTTTAGTAAAGTTACAATTAATTCCATATTGCTTACAATAAAAATCTGCTTCAAATTGACTCTTCTTAGTTAAATCTCTTAATACTATCTCATCATAATTTCTTTCTTCACCATAAGAGAATACTACTTTTAATTCATCACTTCTACGCATAGTACCTGTCTTACTTTGTTCAATAACAGTATTAGGTAAATATTCGCTACTAACAAATTCAACATTAACATTACTTAAATAATTATCATCTACAAACTTAATAAATCTTTCTGTATCCCAAGATTCCATCTTAGGTAAGATAATTTCTTTATTTGGATCAGTACCTTCACTAATAGAAATCTTCATCTTTTCATTACTATTAATACTAGCGCCAACTTTTTTATCTTGAGCAATTACATGATATTCAGTAATCATATCACTATATTCATATATCGTATCTACTGTAACATGATGTTCTATTGCCCAATCCATTACTTCAGTAATACTCTTACCAGAAAAATCAGGATAAGTATTATTCTTATCTAATTTAATAACACCACAGGTATTAAGTATAGTAATAATATTAAATACTATTAATACACCTTCAGCTACATAAATTAATGTCTTATTAACTCTTTTATTAGTAATAGCAAGCATAACAAATAAAACACTAAATACTACAAATAAGAAACTAGTTAATAAAGTATAAATAGGAGTTGTATTACCAACAAATAAAGATATTATAAATGTTGCAATACTAACACCTAGTAAAATAAAAGAAACAATTGTAACACCAATATGTTCTTTATCAAAGATATCTGCAAACTCTTTTTTCATATATTCACCATCCTAACAATTTAATTATATAATAGAATTACCAATAAGAAAATATGCTATAATGTAGAAAATAGGTGATTTTATGGAAAAAACAATTAAGAAAAACATGTCTCTATATTTAAAAATATGGATACTTTTACAACCAATTATAGATTTAATAACAGGTGTATTTGTACATCATAATATACCATTTACATTCGGTATATTTGTACGTGTAATAGCACTATTACTTATAATGATTATTACAGTATTTGTTTATCATAAGAAGAGTGCTTTATATGTATATTTGGCTTTATCTGTATATTGTATTCTATATATTATAGGAATAGTTGTATATAAAGATGGAGGATTATTTAAAGAACTACAAGGTTTATTAAAGGTAATATATTATCCAGTATTATTATTCTCACTATATAGTATAAAAGATGAAATAAAGATAGAACTAAATACTTTATATACTACTTTTATTATTTATATTTTATGTATATTTATACCAACAATTCTAGGTATTGGTTATAAAACTTATGAAGTAACTAAAACAGGTCAATTAGGATTCTTTAATTCAGCCAATGAAGTAGGTGGAATTATATCTATCCTTACACCAGTATTATTTATAAAGTTAAAAGAAAAGAAAAAACTATTATTACAAATAGCTTTCTTAGGAATATACTTAATTACAATCCTAAATATGGGTACTAAAACTCCATTATTATCACTAGTAATAACTACAGGATTTGTATTCTTATATTTAATAGTAGAATCTATTAAGAAGAAACAATATAAGTTATTAAGTGCCTTTGTTGCGACAGTAGTAGTCTTAGTAACAGCAGTAATAATATTATTACCAAAAACTAACTTCTATAAAAATATAAGAGTACACTTAGATTATCTAGGAGTAGATCATGTAACAGATGTATTCCAAGAATTTAACTTAGTAGATCACTTTATCTTTAGTCAAAGATTAACATTCTTATCTGATGAAAAATATCTATATGATCAATGTGGTACATATCAGAAAATTGTAGGTAGAGGTTATCTAGATAATGGAGAAGATACTAAGATGATAGAGATGGATTACTTCGATATATACTACCATCATGGACCATTAGGTTTCTTTATGGTATTCAGTGTCTATTGTGCTGTATTAATAAAATTAATAAAGAATAGAGGTAAATATTCATTCGAAAGATTAATGATTTATGTATCAACATTCTTAATCTTAATTCTATCTCTATTTAGTGGACATATATTAATCGCTCCAAGTGTTAATATAGTAGTAGTATGTATACTATTACTGATAGCTAAAAAGGAATTACAAAACACGTAGAAATATGTGTTTTTTTCTTTATTTATCAAGGAAATGTGGGGAAAATATAGAAAATTGCGTAAATAAGCACACTAGATGGTTGAAATGTTGAAAAATAATAAAAAATTGTAGTATAATAACCTTGATGAAAGCGAGGAAGAAGATGCAAAAGAATATTGGTATCGTTATAGTAAATTATAATGATTTTGAGACAACAAAAAGGCTAATTGAAAACATAAAAGATTACAAATGTTTAAAACAAATTGTTGTAGTAGACAATAATTCTACCGATAATTCTTTTGAACAGTTGAAAGAGTTTGAAAGTAACCGAATCACTATAATTAAAAATAGTAGTAGACATTTCTCTTCAGGGTTAAATGTAGGTGCTAAATGCTTAATTAAAAAAGTAGGGGATTGTAATATTATTTTCTCCAACTCAGATGTCATCATTAAAGGTGAGGAAGACTTAGAACGACTTTCATCAGATATTAAGGGAGATACAGTAGTAGTAGGACCAACCAT
>CAMJOB010000024.1 GCA_946407495.1 uncultured Bacillota bacterium
TGTAATGTTAATAAGCCTGTTGATGAAGTAAAAGAAGAAGTAGTAGAAAAGGTTGATTATAGTACTAAGAAAGTGTTAATAGTTGACGATAATGCTTTAAATATTAAAGTTGCTAGAAGAGCAATGGAGGGTGTTACTAATATAATTGATGAATGCCATGATGGAATGGAATGTTTAGAGTTAATTCAGAATGGTAAAAAATATGATTTAATTCTAATGGATATAATGATGCCTAATATGAGTGGAGAAACTTGTTTAGAACATTTAAAAGCTATTCCACAATTTGATACTCCTGTAATTGCTTTAACTGCTGATGCTGTTGCTGGTAGTAAAGAGAAGTATTTAGGAGAAGGATTTGTTGATTATTTGGCTAAGCCTTTTAAGCGAGAAGAGATACTAGAAAAGTTTGATAAAGTGTTTGGAAATAGCGTTATAAAGTATGATCCACATCGCTTTGATAATGTTAAACCATATGTGTTTGGTGGGGATGGAGATAACTCAGACGTTATCTAAATTTGCATTTTTTCTCATTATGTGTTATAATTAGCACCGTAGTAAATCAATTCGTCCATTCGCGTTTTACTATCGTAAATAGGAATAATGATGAGCCTAAGAATCTCTTCATGAATGGCAATAACACATTTATTGTGGTTTTTGCTGTTTATGAAAGGAGGTTCTTTTTTTGTACCGCAATAGATGTTATAAAAAAATGGAGGTATTATTATGAAATATGCAAAAGAAGTTTTAAAACAAAATGGTCGAATGATTTTATTTTATCTTTTAATTGGAATAGCAATTCAATTCTTAGATCTTTATTCGGTTACTTTTTATCAAAAAATATTAGATGCTTTTCAATTTCACACCTTAACGTTATTACCATTAATTGTTTACGGTGTGTTACTGGTTGTTTCTACTTTGTTAGGTTATGTTGAAAACTATCCTGAACAACAAGTAAAAAACAAACTTTATTTAGATTTCAAACTACAAGCATTAAAAAAATTAAAAACAATGGATTATTTAGAATATCAAAAAATTGGAACTGGTCGTTTAACTCAAAAGGTTGAGGATGGTTCAACAGCATGTCGTGATGTACTTGTGGATTTCTGGTTCAAGTTATTCCGTCAATTACTTCCAACTGCGTTATTCTCTCTATGGTTCATTTCACGTGTAAAAGTTGAATATGTATTCTTTGTATTTGTGGGTTATATATTTGTATTTTTAATTTCAAATCTATTATTAAAAAGACTTTATGCTTTAAAAGAAAAAATTCTTGTAAATCAAGAATTCTTCCAAAGACACTTAGTTCGTGGTTTCATGGAATTTGTGGTTTTCAGAACAAACAAAAAGTATGATTCAGAATATGAAGTTGCGAAGGGTGAAGCAAAATCAATAGTAGATGCAAAAACAAAAATAAAATTAGTACATGAGTTATTTTTCTCATTATTCTCATTACTTGTAAATGTATTACAAGTTGTTGTGTTAGGTTATGCGGTTTTACAATCTGATTTATCAGTAGGTGCAGTTGTAACTGTAATTGCACTTCTTGGAAAGGCATATGAACCAATTGCAATATTCAATGTAGAATATGTAGATTACAAATTAAACAAAATGTCTGTTGACAAGTATTATGAATTCTTTGATTCATTAGATGATCCAATGATGGCGTCTGGAAAAAAATTATCTCGTGTAAAGGGAGATGTATCTTTCTCTCATGTATCATTCTCTTATTCAGACAAACCATTAGTATCTGATTTATCATTTGAAATACCAGCAAAATCTTCAGTTGCTTTTGTAGGTGAAAGTGGTGCTGGAAAATCAACTGTAATAAAACTATTAATGGGATTTTTAAAACCATCTGATGGTGTGATTCGAATAGGTGATGCTGATTTATCTGAGGTATCTTTAAATTCTTACTATGATTATGTAACTTATGTATCTCAAGAGGTTCCAATATTTGATGGAACTCTACGTGAAAATGTTGTGTTTGACAAAAAAGTATCTGATGAAAAAATAATGGAAGTATTACATGATGTATGCTTAGATTCTTTAATGGAACGTTTAGAAGATGGATTAGAAACGCAATTAGGTGAACGCGGTGTACGTTTATCTGGTGGTGAAAAACAACGTGTTGCGTTAGCTCGTTTATTCTTTGATGAGGCACAAATAGTTGTCTTAGATGAAGCTACAAGTGCGTTAGACAACATAACTGAAAAGGCTGTTATGAAAAAAGTATTAGAAGATCTATCTGGAAAAACTTTCATAATAATTGCACATCGTTTAGAGTCAATAAAAGATGTTGATCAAATATTTGTACTTCGTGATGGTGCAATAGTAGAATCTGGCGATTACAAAGATTTAATTGAAAAAGATGGTTATTTCAAAAAGCTTTATCATTCGAAAGTTTAGGCGGAATTTAGGTTCCGCTTTTTTTGTACAAAAAAAACGATTCCGAAGAACCGTTTATTTCCAATATGGGGCGTCATGTGAGAATCGAACTCACGCATACTAGTGCCACAAACTAGCGTGTTAACCACTTCACCAATGGCGCCATTTCAATTGACTTCTTTATTTTATTATAGTTTTCTTTAAAAATCAAGGGTTTTTTTGAAATTAGGCTAATAACTATACCGGATTTTTTCTTTCTCATAAATTAAAAAGAAGGGAGATTTATCATGAATTATTATTCTATGAGAAATAGTAGTTATTTATTTAGACCTACTGAAGGATATGATGTAGGTAACTTATTTCAAAATTTATATGATGAATATAAGAATTATAAACCTCGTAAGTTAGAGGGACGTAATGAGAAAGAAAAAGCATATTTAGAGTTAAGTCGTATTGCTTTTGCGATGCATGAGGTTAACTTATATTTAGATACGCATCCTGATGATCGTATGATGATTCAATTATTTAATGATTATCGTAAGATGTATATTGAGATGGAAGAGAAGTATGAGAATGCTTATGGACCAATTACTACTTGTAGTAATGCCATGGAAGGTGTGCCATTTGCTTGGGTAGAGAAAACATTCCCATGGGAGGTGAATTAATGTTTAGTTATAAGAAAATGTTACAGTATCCAATTAACATAAAAAAGAAAGATTTAAGAATGGCTAAATATTTGGTTACACAATATGGAGGAGCTAATGGTGAATTAGGGGCGGCACTTAGATATTTAAATCAAAGATTTACTATGCCTGATGATAGAGGTAAAGCATTGCTTACTGATATTGGTACTGAAGAGTTAGGTCATGTTGAAATGTTGGAGACTATGATTTATCAACTTATGAAAGATGCAACATTAGAAGAAATTAAAGATGCTGGGTTAGATGCACATTATGCAGAACATGCAAAAGCATTATTCCCAACTGATGCAAATGGTGTACCTTTTACAACTACATATTTTGCAACTACAGGAGATGCACTTGCAGATTTAAGTGAAGACATGGCTGCTGAGCAAAAGGCTAGGGCCGTATATGAGAACCTAATAGATTTAACTGATGATCCTGATGTAATAGCACCGCTTTTATGGTTAAGACAAAGAGAGATTGTACATTATGCAAGATTTAAAGAATTATTTGAATATTACCAAAATAAAGATAAACCAAAAGTTGATACGAATGTTAATTATAGTGATGAATTTATGGAAGGTTTTTTTCAACAATTACCTGTAAATGATTTGATTATGAATCGTAGGTTTTAATTGTATTTTTAAGGGCTTTATGTTAATATAGTGAACTGGTGAGATTATATGGTAAATTTTCGTATGGTAGATGCGAATAATAGAGAATTATTAGAGAAAGAATTATTTAATTTTCCAAAACAAAATAACGTATTAGTTCATAATGTGACTACTATTTTTAGAATAGATGGTTATGGTTATGAATTGGATAATTATAAGAGTTTTTTATGTTCAGAAGATGGAAATAGTATTTTATTATTAAAAGGTAAAGATAATGAAATGGTAGCTAAAGCATTACATTATTATGATGTAGATTGTAATGAGGTTACACTATATAGAGAACCTGATAGTGAAGGAAGACCATTACCTAAATTAGAAGATATTTGTTTTGCTAGTGAATATGATGATATCGATGATGATGATTATGCATATATTCCAGTAGATGCAAGTATTTCATTACATTGTAATAATTCTAATGGTGAAGATCAAATGCTATATGCTGAATATATAGATGCTGCATTACAAGATGGAAAAACTGTATTTGTAAGTAATCGGTTAGACTCTGATATTTTATTACATGAAATGAGAAACATTTCTTTAGATACAAAAGGAAGAGTTTTAAAATTAACGAAATAATGGTATTCTTGTAATGGTGAAGAATATGAATTACGATACAAATATACAAGAACAAATAAGAGTTTTTACTAAGATAATTCGTAAGAATAAAAAACTTATGAATGTATTAAAAGTACTTGAAAAATATGCAACAGAGAATCCAGTTTTTAAGAATCATTATGTAGGAGCAGGTAGTGTTAATCAAACTGTGTTTAATTATTTATCTGGTAAGACAATCGATTTTGGTATTAAAGATTTGGATATTGTATATTATGATTCTGATACTAGTTATGAAGCTGAAGATAAGATTATTAAAGATCTAGAATCTCGATTAGGAGATTGTGGAATATCTTATGATATAAAGAATGAAGCTAGGGTTCATATTTGGTATAACGAGAAGTATGAAGATAAAAGAGAACCTTATACAAGCTTAGAAGATGCAGTTAGTAGTTGGGGAGCAACTGTAACATGTGTTGGAGTTAGACTTGAAAAAGGAAAACTTCTTGTTTATTGTCCTTACGGATTAAGTGATATCTTTTCTATGACTATTCGTCCTGTTAAAAGATGCTTTACTAAGGAACAGTATGAAGCAAGGGCAGAACGATGGAAAAAGAAATGGGATAAATTAACCATAATTCCTTGGAATTAAGACTTCTTTTATGAAGTCTTTTTTGTTATAATGAAGAAAATAGGTGATGATTTTATGGTCAAGTTTTTAAAAAAAGTTTGTGTATTTATTTTAGGCTTGATACTTGTCAATTGTATTAGTGCAATTATGATGAGTTATACAATGGAACAAATAATACAAAAAGATTTAATTACTAGTCTTTTTAAACAAGCTGCTTTACCATCTATTACATCTTCTATAGGACTTAGTGAAGAAGAGTCTAAAGCAATGGAAGAATTAATGGATGATGAAAAAGTAAATGAAGTTATAAATGAAATATCTAGTGAATTAATGGATTCTTTAGGAGATCCAAATGCAGAATTTGATCAATCTACTTTAGATAATTTCTTAGATTATTTTATAGAGAATAAAGATAAGTTAGAAGAAATCACAGGTAGTGAAATTGATGTTTCTGAAATAGAAAAGTTTAAAGAAAGTGATGAGTATAAAGAATTTGGTGAAGAATTTACTGAGTCTTTAAAGAAATCTTCTAGTGAGATGGATTCTAATAGTAAGACTGCTTTACAAGGATATAGTTTAATTACTTCAAATAGTCTTCGTTTAGGATTACTTATCGCAGCAATAATTGATTTGGTACTTATTGCTTTAGTACAATGGTCATTCTATGAATGGATTGGTACTTTAGGTAAAGCATTATTTACTAGTGGATTATGTATTACTATTATTGGATTAGGTATTAATGCTTTATTAAGATACTTAATTGAAACAGTTAAATTTGATTTAACAATTAAGACAGGTAATATTTTATTTATGGGTGTTATGTCTATAATTGTTGGTTTATTATTAGTAGTTATTTGCAAAATTATTAAGAATATGATACAAATAAAAAAGAATAAGGAGGTAGAAGTAAATGCGATATCCTAAGTTTATTGATTTGGATTCAACTATTGGTGTTTGTGCTCCTTCCTGTGGTGTTGGTCGTAAAATATCAGATTTTGAAAAATCTATTCAAACTTTAAAATCATTTGGTTTTAGAGTAAAGGAAACTGCAAGTGTTAGAAATGATGGAATGGTTTCTAATGATGTTGTTACTCGTTCTAACGAGTTTAATGATCTAATTAAAGATCCTAATATAAATATGATTATGACTGCAACTGGTGGGGATTTCTGTATGGAGACTCTACCATACTTGGATTATGATGCAATGAATAAAAATCCTAAATGGATTATGGGTGCTAGTGATCCAACATCTATTCTATATGTAACAACTACTGCATTAGATATTGCTACTATCTATGGAATGAATGCAGGTAGTTTTGATGATGATCCATTACATGATTGTCAATTTAATTGTGTAGAATTATTAAAAGGAAATATGATTGAACAAAATAGTTTTCCTTTTTATGAGAAAGATAAAAACTTTAGTGCAAAGAGAAGAAAGTTAACTGAACCAGTTGAGTGGAAAACAGTAAATGGTGATTTCCATGTTAATGGTCGTATTATTGGTGGATGTATTGATGTATTACGTAATATAGTTGGTACTCCATATGACTTTACTAAAAGATTTATTGATAAATATGGACGTGAAGGTATTATTTGGTACTTTGATGTTTTCTCTATGAGTAGTGAAGATTTATATTTATCATTATTCCAAATGAAGTTAGCTGGATGGTTTAATAATGCTAAAGCTATTATTTTAGGTAGAGTAATGTATCCACAACAATTTAATGATGATTTTGATTATAGCGATGCAATTAAGAAAATATTTGGTAATTTACCTATGGTATATGATGCTGATATTGGACATGTATTCCCTAAGATGACTATCATTAATGGTAGTGTTGCAGATGTAGAATGTAAGGGTTCTAAAGGAACAATTAAATTCGAACTAAAGTAGGAGGTAATTATTATGAGTATGTCAGAAGAACAACTACAAAAGACAGGACTCCTAAGAATTATGCTTGATAAACAATACGAGGAAGATGATATGACTATTTTAGAACGAATTGAAATGTTCGAAGATAAAGTAGAATATATGAATATTCCTGATAAACAAAAAGAAAAAATTCTTAATTTAATTGAACAAATTAAATTAGAAGATAGTGAAAAAACACAAGAATTTTTATTTAAAGAATTAGTAAAAATGGTGGAGGAAGAGTAATCTTCTTCTTTTTTTGTAAACTTGTGTCTAGTGCTTAATTTGGTGGGCACAAAACATTAAAGTAATAATATAATTATGGTATAATCTTTTCTTGTAAAAAAAAGGGGATGCTTTTATGGATTTATTTAGAGGAATATGTAAATATTTAAGTCACCTCACGATGATAGATGAGGTATTTTTAGAGTTATTTTTAAACACTACATTTGTTATTTTATTATTTATCGTTTTAAGACAAATTGGTAAGTTAATTATTAGTAGTAGAACTACTGGTAGAAAAGAGTTTTTACTTACTCAATCATATTTTTTAATTTTAAATTTAACCGAGATATTTATGTTTTTAGTTGTATGGGATAACTATATTAAGAGTTTAATGACTTTAATTAGTGTTATTTCAGCAGCAATGACTATCGCATTACGTGAATTTATTATGAATTTCTTCTGTGGTATTTATATTAAGATGAAGAAGCCATTTAAAGTAGAAGATCGTATTCAAATAGAAGATTTACGTGGAGATGTTATGAACATTTCTGCATTAGATTTTGAAGTTTTAGAAATATCTACTAAAGAAGAAAATGGACAAAGTACTGGAGTAGTTGTATCTATTCCAAACTCATATGTATTTACTAAGAGTATTAAGAATCTTACTAAAGGATTTAAATATATTTGGAATGAACTTACTATTAGTGTTCCACTTGATTGTGATTTAGCTCAAAATAAACAAGAGTTATATAAGATAGTTAATGGAATTGAAACTATTAAAAATATTCCTCGAAAGATGAAAGCAGAAGTTGATCATTTAAATAGTACTACTCGTGTTTACTTTAACCAATATGATCCAGTTATTTATACTAAGATTTGTGGTAAACATGTAGAACTTACCGTTCGTTATTTAATGCATCCTAAGAAAGCTCGTTACATTGAAAGTGTAATTTGGAATAAGATTTATAGTTCTTATAAAGAAGGAAAAATTAATTTATTTCAAGAATAGTATATAAAAAAATCTCTTACATAGAATTTACTATGAAGAGATTTTTTATTTTGCTTTTTATTTTTATTTGTATTGGTTGTACTAAAAGGATAGTTTCTGTACATAAAGATGTTGCGAAGGAAGTATCATATTCTAGTATTTATCATATTATTAATAATTATAATTTATATAAAGATATTGATTTAATAGATGTAAGAGATAATGATAGTTTTAATAATAGTCATTTAATTGGTTCTAGAAATGTTTTATATAACGAATTAGATGATATGGAATATGATTCTAATAAAAGGGTAATTGTATATAGTTATAATCGTAATAAAAGTATAGCTGCATGTCGTAAATTAAGACGTCTTGGAATAGATGCAGATTATGTTCCTGGTATTAATAATTATCCATATGATTTAGTATAAAAAAAGATGGGATTAAGCTAAGATCCCATCTAATTTATTAATTATATAATTTTTTGTATCGTCATATGATTTTCCAAGAACTACAGAGAATTCATTAAATAAATTGTCTTCTGCTTGTTGGAAATAATTGATGTCTTTTTCTGCTAATTTCTTGTTGTTTTGTTTTCTTATTTTATTTCTTAAATAAGTTGTTTTAATGACTCTCATGATATCTTCGTATTCACCAGTAGACATTAAACGCTTATATTCACTTTCCATAAATTTTTCTTCTAATTCAATTGTTTCAATCTCTGGAATTTTATCAAGTAAACTTTCTAACTTATCTTTAGAGATTAAATCTTGAACCTTATCACTTGTGACTGGAATTTCTATTTTTAGAGTTTCATCTTTTACTGGGACAAGTAAGTAATAATCTTGATCATTAAACTTTTTCTCCTCAATTTCTTTTACTCTGCAAACATCTTTTCCATATTTCAAATAATCATTAATTTGATACATACACACAACCTCCTAATTTTAATTTTTGATGAAGGTAAGTTTTCCTTATCGCTATATATTCTATCACAAAATGATAAAAATTGGTAGTTTTATTTTTTTAACTTAAGTTGTTCTTGTCTTTCATTATTAGAGTAAAATGCCTCTACATAAAATGGATTTTCTAGTAGTTTAAACTCTAGATTTTTTGTGTTTTTAGCACTTGCTCCTAAAGACATAGAAGTAGTGATATGAGGTTTGATTATGGAACCATCTTTATCAAGATTTTTATAATAGGGAAGTAGGTTATGTGGAAGTTCTATTAGGAAACCACTGTTTTGATTATTAGTTCCATAACCAATAACTTTAATTTGATATTTTTTACCGATTAATTCTTTGTTTTCTTCTTTTGGAAATTTTCTCATTGTGACATGTAGATCTCTATTTACTATTTGTAGTTTATTAAAATCTCTACTAAGAAGCTTATTAATTGTTTCGTTATCAAAGAATAATCCTTCGTATTTTAACATAATATCCCCTCATTCGAGTGCATATTATAACACATAAAATTAATTTTGTAAAACACTTTAGCACTTATGATTGACAAGTGCTAAAAATGGTGTTATAAATAAAAAGTACAGGAGATGATTTTATGAAGAAAAAAGAGTTTAAATCAGAGTCTAAGAGATTACTTGACTTAATGATTAATTCTATTTATACAAATAAAGATATTTTCTTAAGAGAGTTAATTTCTAATGCCAGTGATGCCTTAGATAAGCTATATTATCGTAGTTTAACTGATAAAGATATTAAAGTAGAAAAAGATGATTTAGAGATTAATGTTTCTTTTGATGAAGAGAAGCGTACTATTACTGTTAGTGATACTGGATGTGGTATGACTAAAGAAGAATTAGAATCTAATTTAGGTACTATTGCGAAAAGTGGTTCTCTACAATTTAAAGAGAATATGACTCAAGAAGAAAAGATTAATATTATTGGTCAATTTGGTGTAGGATTCTATTCTGCATTTATGGTTGCGGATAAGATTACAGTTACTTCTTTAAGTGTTGATTCAGATCAAGCTTATGTATGGGAAAGTGAAGGTGCTGATGGTTATACAATTACTGAAGGTAGTCGTGATTCTATTGGTACTGATGTTGTATTACATTTAAAAGAAGATACTGAAAATGAAAATTATACTGATTATTTAAATGAATATAGATTAAAGAGTTTAATTCGTAAATATTCAGATTATATTTCATTCCCAATTAAGATGGAAATTACTCATGAACATTTAGTAGATGAAAAAGAACATAAATATGAGAAACATGCTGATGTAGAAACTGTTAATAGTATGATTCCTATTTGGAAGAAAGATTCTAAAGATGTTGATGAAGAAGAATATAATAATTTCTATATGGATAAATTTAATGATTTTGATAAACCATTAAAAGTAATTACTTCTAATGTAGAAGGTATGTGTACATATAAATCATTATTATTTATTCCAACTCATGCACCTGCAGATTATTACACACAAGAATATGAAAAGGGATTATCTTTATACACTAGTGGTGTGTTAATTATGGATAAGTGTGCTGATTTGTTACCTGATTACTTTAGCTTTGTAAAAGGTGTTGTTGATACAGAAGACTTATCACTTAATATTTCTCGTGAGATTTTACAAGAATCTCATAGTTTAAAATTAATTGCGAAGAATATTGAAGGTAAGATTCGTAAAGAATTAGAAACTATGATGAAAGATGATCGTGAAAAATATATCGAATTCTTTAAGACTTTTGGTGTTCAATTAAAATATGGTGTTTATAATAACTATGGACAAGATAAAGATAAACTTCAAGATTTAGTAATGTTCTATTCTAGTAAACATGAAAAACTTATTTCATTAAAAGAATATGTTCAAGAAATGAAAGAAGGACAAGACAAGATTTATTATGCATCTGGTTCTAGTATTGCGAAGATTGATTCTATGCCTCAAGTTGATCAAGTTAAAGAGAAAGAATACGATATCTTATACTTAACTGATTATGTTGATGAGTTTGCAATTACAGCTATTCAATCTTATGAAGAGAAGAAGTTTATGAATGTCTGTGATGCTGATCTTGATTTAGAGACAGATGAAGAAAAAGAAGATACTAAGAAAGCTAATGATGAAAATAGTGACTTATTAAAACATATGGCTGAATTAATTGGTGAAGTTAAGGAAGTTAGATTTACTAATAAATTAAAGAAGCATCCGGTATGTTTAACTTCTAAGGGTGATGTTTCTATTGAAATGCAAAAAGTGTTTGATGCTATGCCAAATGATTTAGGTATTAAAGCAGAAACTGCATTAGAGATAAATGAAAAACATCCTATCGCAGCTAAATTAAAGAAACTATATAAGAAAGATAAAGATTTATTTGATAACTATACTAAAGTATTATATAGTGAAGCTCGTATGATTGCAGGACTTCCAATTGAGAATCCTACAGAAATATCTACTTTAATCTGTGATATTATTTCAAAAGAGTAAAAAAGACGAAAAACGTCTTTTTTTTTATAATTATGTTATAATTATCCTATGAGGTGTAATTCATGAAAAGAAAAGTGCTTATTATTGGTGGTGCAGTTGTATTTACCATTGCATTTATTGTTAGTTGTTTTTTATGTATTAAAGTAACAAAGATTGAACCGGAAGTAGTTAGTGATGAACCAGTAGCTATTAGTGTTAATGATGATACGTTATTACAAGTATTAAAAGGTGAGAGAGAATTTATTACTAAAGATGGAGAATCTTTAATTACTAATTTGAAAATAGAAGATATTAATGTAAAAATTAATAGTTATGCATTTGTTGATTTAGATGGAGATTCTAAAAAAGAAATTATTGCAGTAACAGATTCTTATTATGATTATTATTATGTATTAAATATTGAGAATAATATTATTTATGGTGTTGAAGTAAGTAAGAATGATTTTAGATATTTAAATACTAAGGGTATTGTTTATGTTAAGAAAGATAATGATATCTATTATAGAAGATTTAAATTTTCTAAGAATAAATATAAATATGTTGATGTTGCTAGTAGAGTAGGAAATGTATATCGTGTAGGTAAAGAAGAAGTAAGTGAAGAAGACTTTAGAAATTACGAGAATGATTATGTTATTAATCCTATGATTACATATCGTGCATTAAATATTTCCTGGATGGAGAAGACTTTAACTAATAAGTATTCTTTTGAAAAAGATAAGTCATTTAAAACTATTACTGATGATTTAGATTTTATATTTATGAATGATACTAAGTATGATAATTTTAATAATGATTTATTAAATGAAAAATATCATTTATATTATATTGATTCTAATGGTAATCGTGGTAAGGTTGTTGTTCATAAGAAAGATACTGAATTATTAAAAGATAATAATGAATTAAATGCTAACAAGGTAGTTGGTGTTTATGATGAGAATACTCAATATATCATTATTATTCGTAATGTAGATCGTATGGATACTGATTATGATAATTATTCAATTGCTTATTACTTTAAATTCTATAATAAGAATGTTCAATTAGAGGGTAGTAAGAGAATTACTAATACTTCAGAAATACTTAGTGAAGAGACTATTAAGAGTTTAGAAGAGAAAGAGTAAAATCTTTCTTTTTTTTGTAATTTATTTTATAATTTAAGAAGATAGAGGTGATTTCTATGGCGACACTTAATAAGAAAGAATTAAAGAAGATGAATGCTTATTTTAGAGCGTTAAATTATTTATCTGCGGCACAATTATATCTTGTTAATAATCCATTACTTCGTAGACCATTACGTATTGATGATATTAAACGTAATGTTGTTGGTCATTGGGGTACAACTCCAGGTCAAAACTTAATTTATATGCATTGTAATCGTGTTATTAATAAATATAATTTAAAAATGTTATATGTTTCAGGTCCTGGACATGGTGGACAAGCAATGGTTGCGAATAATTATTTTGAAGGAGTATATTCAAGATTTTATCCTGAAATAACTGAAGATGAAGCTGGACTTAAGAAACTTTGCAAACAATTTAGTTTCCCAGGTGGAATATCTTCACATGTTGCACCTGAAACTCCAGGTTCTATTCACGAAGGTGGAGAGTTAGGTTACAGTCTTGCTCATTCTGCAGGAGCAGTATTAGATAATCCTGATTTAATAGTTGCTTGCTGTGTTGGTGATGGAGAAGCTGAAACTGGTCCACTTGCTACTAGTTGGCATATTAATAAGTTTTTAAATAAACAAAAAGATGGAACTGTATTACCAATTCTTCATCGTAATGGTTATAAGATTTCTAATCCTACAGTATTTGGTCGTATGAGTGAAGATGAGATAACTGATTTCTTTAGTGGGCTTGGATGGGAACCTTATTTTGTTACTGGTAGTGATATAGATAAAGTTAATGAAGATATGGCTAAAACTATGGATAAAGTAATTACTAGTATTTTAAAAATAAAGAAAACTGGTAATGGTAATTATCCAGTAATTATATTAACTACTCCCAAAGGATGGACTGGTCCTAAAGAATTTGACGGTAAGAAAATAGAGGGTAGTTTTAGAGCACATCAGGTACCTATTACAATTAATAGAGATACTGGTGAAGGACTTGATTTATTAGAAAAATGGTTACGTAGTTATCATCCTGAAGAATTATTTGATAATAAGGGTAGATTAAATAAAGAACTACGTGATTTAACTCCTACAATTAGTCGTTGTATGGGAATGAGTAATTATGCAAATGGTGGAATATTATTAAAAGAATTAGTTACTCCTCCTTGGAAAGATTATTGTTTAAAAATTAAAAAGCCTGGAGAGATAGATGCACAAGATACTATCGAATTAGGTAATTATATTCGTGATTTATTTATACTTAATAAAGATCACAAGAATTTTAGAATATTTGGACCAGATGAAGCTATGTCTAATAGATTTTATCATGTATTTGAAGAAGAAAATCGTACTTGGAATAGTCGTATATTAAAGACTGATGAGTATCTTGCTTCTAATGGTCGTATTATGGATGCATATTTATCAGAACATTTATGTGAAGGTATGTTAGAAGGATATATTCTTACTGGTAGACATGGATTTATTCATAGTTATGAAGCATTTATTAGAATTGTTGATTCTATGGCTAGTCAACATGCAAAATGGTTAAAGGTTTGTAATCAAATTTCTTGGAGACAACCAATTGCTTCATTAAATTTCTTATTAGTATCACATGTTTTCCAACAAGATCATAATGGATATACACATCAAGATCCTGGTTTCTTAAATCATTTAGTTACTAAGAAAGCAGATGTTGTTCGTATGTACTTACCTCCTGATACTAATTGTTTATTATCATGTTTTGATCATTGCATTAGAAGTAAAAATTATGTAAATGTTATTGTTGCTTCTAAACATCCTAGACCTCAATGGTTAACTTATGAACAAGCTAAGAAACATTGTACTGTAGGTCTTGGTGTATGGGATTTTGCATCTAATGATGAAGGAAATCCTGATGTTATTATGGCATGTTGTGGAGAAACTCCTACACTTGAAACTTTGGGAGCAGTAGATATCTTAAGAAAAAGTGTTAAGGGTATTAAAATAAGAGTTGTAAATGTAGTTGATTTAATGAAATTACAATCTCCTGATACACATCCACATGGATTAAGTGATGAAGAGTTTGATGCAATATTTACTGTAGATAAACCAATTATTTTTAACTTCCATGGATATCCATCATTAATTCATCAATTAATGTATAAACGTAAGAATCGTAACTTACATGTTCATGGATATAAAGAAGAGGGAACAATTACTACAACATTTGATATTCGTGTACAAAACGAGATAGATAGATTCCATTTAGTAGAAGCGGCATTAAAAGAAATACCACGTTATCGTAAGAGTGGAGATGCTTTAATTGAATGGTGTCATGAAATGTTAAAACAACATAAGGATTATATAAAAGAAGTAGGCGAAGATCTACCATATATACGTAATTGGAAGTGGAGCGGATTTGATGAATAAGACTTATTCTATGAAGATGAATATAAAGAATTGGATTGCTTTGGGTGTATTAGTACTTTCTATTCCTTTTCTTTTTATCAATATTTATGGTTGTGTTATAGGATTAGTTCTTACTACTATATTATTTGATGGATTTGTACAATCTGATGTTGTTGTTTTAAAGAATAATAAATTATATATAATTACTAAGCAAGAAAATGCGTATTGGAATTTAATAGGTTTTTTATTAATATTTATCGCTTTTGTTTTAATAATTGGTCATTTCTATTTCTATGGTATTTGTTTATTCTATGTAGTATTCTTCTATATATTTGGTAGAAATATTTATAAGAGTATAGAGATTAATAAATTTGATGTAGATGATGTTTTTGAACATCATAATTATCATTATTTTGTATATGAAGTATTAAATGTAGAAGATTATGATAAGAATAGATTTGATCTAAAGTTAGTAGATTATTTTGATAAGAATAGTAAGATTAATTTAATATTCTTTGTAAGTAAATTATTTAGTTCTTATAAAGAGTTGAATAACTTGTTTTATGAGAGAATAAAGTAAGACTAAGTCTTACTTTTTTTGTATAAATTTTTATTAATTACATATAATAAATTAGCACTTGGTATTGACAAGTGCTAATAATAGTGGTATAACATAATTGTAGTAAGAAAAAGAGTATTACTACAGGTATTAAATTATAATTTGTGCTACCATTTTCAGATAACACATTGAGGAAGGAAGTTGATTTTTATGATGTTAATGCCTAGAAGAAATGATTTATTTGATGACTTTTTTAGAGGAGATGAATTCTTTACAAAGAGAGAGCGTAATCTAATGAAGACAGATATCAAAGAATTGAAAGATAAGTATGTGTTTGAGGTAGATTTACCTGGATTTGATAAAGAAAATATTAATCTATCTTTAAGAGATGGATATTTGGAAATCTCTGCTAAGACAGAACGTGAAGAAAAAGATGAAGATGAAGAAAAATATCTACATTCAGAGAGATTCTATGGAGAATGTTCTCGTAGCTTCTATGTAGGAGATTCAGTTACTGAAGAAGATATTGATGCTGAATTTAAAAATGGAATTCTTCGTGTTAATGTTCCTAAAATTGAGGATAAAGATCAAAAAGAAATCAAACAAATTGAAATTAAGTAGTTTGAGTGGGTGTTGTAAAATACACCCATTTTTTTTGTAAAGTTGCGGAATAGGCCTTTTTTTGATATAATTATGACATATAGAGGTGTAATTATGACGAATGGTAAAGGTAAATTTTTCCCAGTCTTAATCACAATCATTTTTATAGTTATTATTATATATTTGATTGCGAATGTGAAACAATCTACTGTTACTTGTAGTAAACGCACAACTAATGACTTAAACATCACAGTAGACGAAAAACTTGAGTCTTCTATCGATGGTAGTAAAATTTCAGCTATGAAACTAACAAAAACTATTATCTTACCTGAGAAGTATTTAAAAGATGATACTGAATTAGAATCTATTATGTATTCTATTAAGAAGTCATATGCTTATCTTGGTAAAGACAAAGTTAAAGTTTCCAAATTAACAGATAGGGTTATTGTATATGTATCGGTTAAGAAGAATGAAACAATTATTCTTAACAATATTGATTTTGAAGAGGGAGACTCTTTAGTTATGAAGATTAATTCTAATACTAAGAGTAGCGATGTTGTTACATTAAAGATTAATGATAATTATACTGAGGGTGAGTTAATGACTCATCTAAAGAATAATGGTTATACATGCCAATAAGGAGGTAGTTTTATGGATGAATATGTAAAAGAAATTGGAAAGGGATTAGATTTTCAATCTGGATCTTTCGTAGATGTAAATGGATTGATGCTTACCAACAAAGAACTACAAACTTTAGAAAATTATGAAATCCCATATAGTAATTGTAAATCATTAAAGGAAATCGTTTATTTAGTTGAAGATGCTTTATTAGATTTTGAAGATGATGAAAATCTATTAGATCTATCTTATGCGATTTCAGAAAGAGATTATTATTTAAATACTAATAAGTAGACGAAAGTCTACTTTTTTTATGAAATTATTGTGAAGTTTCTTATTTATTAGTTATTTTATGTTATACTTTTTTTGGAGATGATAGAATGATTTATTTGGATTATAGTGCAACAACACCAGTTGCTGAAGAAGTTATTGAGACATATGGTAGAGTTTGTCGTGAATATATCGGTAACCCAAACTCATTACACAAACTAGGTGTGGAAGCTAATCAACTAATTGAAGCTTCTACCAAACAAATTGCTTCTATCCTAGGAGTTAAGCCATCTGAAGTTATTTATACCAGTGGTGCTAGTGAAGCAAACAATACCGCAATTAAGGGTATCTGTTTGAAGTATCAAAATCGTGGAAAACATATTATTACAACAGAGTTAGAACATTCATCTGTTATTGCGCCTATTCAATATTTAGTAGGTCAAGGCTTTGATGTTGACTTTGTACCATTAGATGAAAATGGTATTGTTGATTTAGTTGAATTAGAAAAGCTTATTCGTGATGATACTATCTTAGTATCTATTGCATCTGTTAATAGTGAAGTAGGAGTAGCTCAACCAATTGATGAAATAGCAAAACTTGTTAAGAAACATCCTAAATGTTATTTCCATAGTGATGTTACTCAAAGTATTGGAAAACAAAAGGTAGATTTTACTAATATAGATCTTGCTAGTTTTTCTGCGCAAAAGTTCTTTGGAATGAAAGGTGTAGGATGCTTAATTAAGAAAGAGTCTATAATAATTGAACCATTAATTCATGGTGGTAAATCTACTACAGTATTTAGAAGTGGGACACCTGCTACTCCATTAATCGCAAGTACAGCTAAGGCATTACGTTTAGCTTATGAAGATTTTGAAGAGAAAACTACTAAAGTAGTTAAAA
>CAMJOB010000025.1 GCA_946407495.1 uncultured Bacillota bacterium
AGAAGACTAGTAAAGAAGATCTATTCCAATACTTTAAAGTAATAAGGGAATATGCGAAGAAGCAAGAGATTAAGAGGTTAACTAACCTAATGAAGAAAGAAATAGATCCACTAGAACAAGCAAAAATAAGTGATAGAATTAGAAAGCTAAGAATAGGAGAATAGATTATGGTTGGAGAAATTAAAACTCTAGAAGAAAGAAAGAATAAGCTTATTGAACAAGGAAAAAAACAAGGGTTTATTACATATGAACAATTAGTTGATGAATTAAAAGGTCTAGAAATGGACTCAGATTCATTAGACGACTTATATAATGCTTTAATGGAAGCAAACATTGAAATCCTAACAGAAGATGGTTCAGATGATGCATCTGGAGAAGAAATTACAGTTGATACTGATGTAGAAGATTTAACATTATCTAAAGATGTAAAAATCAATGACCCAGTAAGAATGTACTTAAAGGAAATTGGTCGTATTAACTTATTAACTTCAGATGAAGAATTCGAATTTGCTAAACGTGCTGAAGAAGGCGATGAAGAAGCAAAAAGAATGTTAGCTGAATCTAACTTACGTCTAGTTGTATCTATCGCAAAAAGATATGTTGGACGTGGTATGTTATTCTTAGACCTTATCCAAGAAGGTAACATTGGATTAATGAAAGCAGTAGATAAATTTGATCCATCAAAAGGATATAAATTCTCTACATATGCAACATGGTGGATTAGACAAGCTATCACAAGAGCTATTGCTGACCAAGCAAGAACAATCCGTGTACCAGTACATATGGTTGAAACAATAAATAAACTTGCAAGAGTACAAAGACAATTAACACAAGAGTTAAATCGTGAACCAACTGATGAAGAAATTGCTAAGAAATTAGGAATCTCAGTTGATAAAGTTCGTGAAGTTTATAAAATTTCTCAAGACCCAGTATCTCTAGAAACTCCAATTGGTGAAGAAGATGATTCTCATTTAGGAGACTTCATTAAAGATACAATGACTATGGGACCTGAAGAATATGCAACAGTAGAAATGCTAAAAGAAGAATTAAATGGCGTTCTTGGAACTCTAACTGAAAGAGAAGAAAAAGTATTACGTTTAAGATTTGGTCTAGATGATGGACAATGTAGAACTCTAGAAGAAGTAGGACAAATCTTTGGAGTTACTCGTGAACGTATCCGTCAAATTGAAGCCAAAGCACTTCGTAAACTAAGACATCCATCACGTTCTAGAAAACTAAAGGATTTCTTAACTGACTAATGAATAATAGATTAAAAGAATTAGCTGAATTAGTAGAAGAAAATTCTACTATTTTAGATATCGGATGTGATCATGCTTTCTTAGATATTTATTTAGTAAATAAAGATAAAGGAATAAAAGCAATTGCTTCTGATATAGCTGAAGGACCTCTAGAACAAGCAAAAAAGAATATCGAACGTGTAGGTCTAGAAGATAAAATAGAAACTAGACTAGGTAATGGATTAGAACCATATACAAATGATATTGATACTTTAATTATCTGTGGTATGGGTGGACGAAACATGATTGGTATATTTAAAGGACATATGAGAAAAATCAAAAATGTCCAAACAATTATACTAAGTCCAAATAACTATCAAGAAGATGTTAAAGAATTCTTATGTAAAAATAGCTTTTATATAGATGATGAAGTATTGGTTAAAGATAAGAAATTTATCTACCAATTAATCAAATTCAAAAGAGGAAAGAAAAGATATACAAAAAGACAATATTTCTTCGGACCAATTAATCTAATTAAAAAAGGTAATTTATTCGAAGAATATTATGAAAGAGAATTACAAAGTAAAGAAATAGTACTTCAATTACTTCCAAAAAACTATCGTTTAAAAAGAAGAAAAGTACAAAAAGAAATAGATTTACTAAAAAAAGAATTAAAAAAGTAATACCTCAAAGTATTACTTTTTCTATGTCAAAATTTGAAAAAAAGTCAAAAATATGGTATAATATAATCATGTAGTGAGAAGTACCGGATAGGTACTTTTTTGTTGCTATATTTGAAAAAAACACGAAAATATGATATAATATAATCATTGAGAGAAAAGAGTACTAATCAGTACTCTTTTTATTTATTAAATCGTTATAAACTTGTATTTTTAAATATCTTTTATTCGCTTCTATATCATTTCGTATCTTACTTGCACTAATATCTATATCTTTATTAACTCTTATATGTTTAATATTAAAGTATTCCGCAACATAATCTCCGTAATCTTCTCCTGAATAAAATCTATTAACAGGAATATCTTTAAACATATCTTTTAAATAATTAAGTTGTATATTAATACTTTCTTTATCCATCCCATATCTTTTAGGTGGATTATATCCAAGAATAATATTAGCTTCTGGATAAAGATCTTTTAACCACTTAGCTCTAACTTCTAGTGGTATATCTATTACATCAGTATTATTTATTAATATATAAAACTTATCACATTCATTTATACCTTTAGTAATTAAAGTATCATGTCCAAGATGTAGTGGAGCAAACTTACCTATAGTAAAACCTATTTCCATATAATCACCAAAGTAATTATAACATATTAAGATTTCTTTTTAGTCTGAATCCCTATAGTACCTCCTAATCCTGTACATATAAGTAATATTAAATGATAAATCATAAAATGTAGTGATATAGATTTAGTACTTAACCCAATAATAATAGAAAAACATATAAATAATAATCCCAATATTATTCCATTCCTCATACCACGACTATTAGATTTAGTACCTATTAATATGCCACTAAATATAAGTGATAATACTACTAAACTAATCTTAAATATTTGATAAGTATTAGTACTAATTAAATCAAAATAATAAATAGTACTTAATAATAAACTAATTACTATAAAAGATATAATTATACTTCCAAAAGAAATAATAAATTTATTTATTTTTTTCATACACACCTCTAATAAAGATTATGTTTAATAAAATAAAATATACTCATAATAATATTGGTGAGTATATGAAATATCTAATAATATCATTTCGTAGTTTATTCTTTTATATATCTATTGGAGTACTATATAGACTTATGGGTAAAAGAGAAGTAGCTGAATTATCTATAATGGATTTAATAGTATCTTTTTTTATAGCTCAAATAGCATCTATTGCGATAGAAAATTATGATAAGTCTATTTTTATTTCAATCCTTCCAATCGTAATATTAGTAACTCTACAAATATTAAGTTCTAAATTAGAAATTAATTCATCTAAAGTAAGAAAAATAATAGATGGGGATAGTTCTATGATTATAAATCAAGGTAAAGTAAATTTTAAAGAAATGCTAAGACAAAGATATAATATAGAAGATCTATTAGGTCAACTTAGAGAACAAGGAATAAAATCTATTGAAGAAGTAGATTATGCAATATTAGAAACTAATGGTAAATTATCTATCTTTAAAAAAGAGGATGATAAAGATAGTACTTATCCATTACCTTTAATAATAGATGGAGAAATACAAAATAAAACTTTATTAAATATAAATAAAACAGTAGAGTGGTTAGAAAAAGAATTAAGAATAGAGAATGTTATACCAGAAGAAGTATTCTATGCTTTCTATAAAAATAAGAATTTATTTATAATCAAAAAGTCTACAATAATCGACAAATAAACTTGTTATAGTACAATTGGTGATCATATGAAGAAACTAATTGTACTTATTTTATTTTTAACAATAATAGTATATGCAAAACAAACTCCTCCAAAGAAAGAACTAAGAGGAGTCTTTATAAGTTACACGGAAGAACAAAGATATTTTTCAGAAGATAAAATTAAAACAAAGAAAAATATCCGTAATATGATTAACAATGTAAAGAATAGTAAGATGAATCTAATAATACTACAAGTACGTAGTAATTCTGATGCAATATATGATTCTAAATATTTTCCCTATAGTAAAGTAATTACTGGAGTAGAGGGAGAAGATTATTTCGATATCTTAGCTTATTTTATAAAGCATTGTCATAAAAGTAATATAAAACTATATGCTTGGATTAATCCATATCGTATAAGAACGACAGATGAAATAGAAACTATATCTAAATCTAATCCTGCATATCCGTATCTTAATACAGAAACAATATATCGTAATAATGGAGTATTCTTTAATCCAAGCAAACAAATAGTAGAAGATTTAGTAGTAAACGGAGTAGAAGAAATAGTACAAAACTATGAAGTAGATGGAATATTATTTGATGATTATTTCTATCCAGGAGAAGATATAGATAATAAAGATTATGAAGAATATATAAATACTCATGAATATATAACAATAAATAATTATAGATTAAATGTAATAAATAAAATGGTTAAAAGGGTACATGAAGTATGCAATAAATATTCAGTACCTTTTGGAATTAGTCCTGATGGAAATATATCTAATAATTATGAGAACCATCACGCAGATGTAAGAAGATGGATGAGTGAAGAAGGTTATATAGATTTTATAATGCCACAAGTATATTATGGTTTCTTTAATGAGACTAAGCCTTTCTATCATACTGTAAAGGAATGGAATAGTTTAATAAAGACCAAGAGTGTAAAGTTGATGATTGCTTTAGCACTTTACAAAAGTGGAAATATAGATGTATATGCTAAAAGCGGTCAAGATGAATGGATTAAATATAATAATATCTTAAAAAGAGAAGTAATTATATCAAGAAATCTTTCTAATTACACAGGTTTTTCTATATTTAGATATGACAATTTATATCAAGAGGAATACTATAATGATCAACTAATAGAAGAAGTAAAAAACTTGACAGATATTTTAAAATAAAACTTTAATTTTTAATAAAACTTATCTATAATTAAATTAAAGGTAAGGTGATATAGTGAAGAAAAATAAAAAAGGGTTCACATTGGTTGAATTATTAGCATCTCTAGTTATTCTAGGTTTACTTACTTTAGTAGCAGCACCAAATATTATTGGTATCTTATCTTCTACTAAAACAGAAACGTATGTAACAGACGCTAATAAATTAGCTACACTTGCAGAATACAAATTCCGTAGTGACAATGCCATAGTAAGACCAACAGAATTAAATAAATGCATTGGACTAAAGATGGAAACACTAGGAACAAGTGAATTCAAGAAACCTCCATATGGTGGAGAATACGACCCTAAGAAATCATTTGCCCTTGTTTGCTATGAAAGCGTTACTGATGAAGGAGGAGCTACTACTAATACTTATGTATACTATTCTCAAATAGTAGAAAAAATAACTGATAAATCAGGTAATGTAAAAGATAGTGGTATCCAACTAAGAAAAGTAAAAGAAATCAAGCAAGACCAAGTAAATGGTAATATGACTGGACTAGTAGAAGGTGGTGCAGGAGCAGCAATTAAACTATACGATGGTACAGCATATGGAACTCGCGTAACTAACTGGTACTAGTTGTAAAGAAAATTTGTAAATAGACAAAATATATATTGAAAATAGAAAATAGAAATGATATATTAAAATTGTAATAAAAATAGAAAGAGAGTGGAAACAATGAAAAAACAAAAACCAAACAAGAAAAAACAAAACCAACAAGGATTTACATTGATTGAACTTTTAGCCGTTATCACAATCATGGGAATCTTAATGATGGTAGCAATCCCATCAGTATCTAGAACTATTGAAAATTCACGTCGTGATACATTTAAAGATACAGCTTTAGCTTACTTATCAGCAATCAAAAACTCAGTTGCACAAGATGAAATGTCTTGTGATTCAAAACCAATTTCAGCAGTAGATGCAGGATACTATTATTATTTCTTATCATCTACACAAAATTCAGGAAAAGATTTAATGCAATCAGGTGGTAAATCTTCTTGGGGTAACGCAGAAGTAGCTGGAGTTATCATAATTAAGAAAACTGTAGATGGAACAAGAACTAAATATGAATATGCAATGGAATTCGTTGATTCAGTAGGAAGAGGTTTTGGAACAGCAAAAGCTTCTGATAACGGAACTCCTGAAACAACTGTATTAGAATCAGGTATTAAGAGAAGTGTTGTAAGTACTAAGAATGATGGAAATAGAAAGAAATTCTATACTGACAACAGTGGAGCTACACCATCAAAAGCACCAGCAGCAGGAACTACTAAGTTTGGTGATACTTTAATCGCATCAGGAACTTCAATTACTAAATGTACTTTAGATATGTAATATAAAAGCATCGAAAGATGCTTTTTTTGTGTTAAAATATTAGTGGTGATAATATGTTAATAATTGGAAGTCATGTAGGCTTTAATAAAAATACACAATTAGTAGGAAGTTTAGAAGAAGCGATATCCTATGGTGCAAATACATTTATGTTCTATACAGGTGCACCTCAAAATACAGCTAGATCTCCAATAGAAGATGGATTAACTCTAGAAGCAATGACTAAGATGAAGGAGATAAACTTTGATTATTCAAAAGTAATAGTGCATGCTCCATATATAATTAATCTAGCTAATCCAGATAAAGAAAAATTACAATTTAGTATTCGTTTCTTAAAAGAAGAGATTCATCGTTGTGAACAATTAGGCATTAAATATTTAGTTCTACATCCTGGTTCTCATGTAGGAGAAGGAGTAGAAACAGGAATAAATACCATAATAAAAGCTTTAAATATGGTTTTACAAGGAATGGATACAAACGTAATGATTCTATTAGAAACAATGGCTGGTAAAGGTACTGAAGTAGGTAAAACATTAGAAGAAATAAAAGAGATAATATATAATTCAGAATTTAAAGATAACTTAGGAGTATGTTTAGATACATGTCATTTAAATGATGCAGGATATGATATATCTAAATTTGATGATTATCTAAAAGAATTTGATAAAGAAATAGGTATAGATAAAATAAAATGTGTACACGTAAATGATAGTAAAAATGAATTAGGTGCACATAAAGACAGACATGAAAATATAGGCTTCGGAACAATAGGCTTTGATAACTTAATAAATGTAATTTATAATTCAAAACTAGAAAATGTTCCTAAAATATTAGAAACACCATACGTAGATAAAGAATATGCTCCATATAAACATGAAATTGACATGATTAAAAATAAAAAATTTAATAATAATCTACTTGAAGAAATAAAAAGTGATAAAATTAAATAAAAGTAGGAGGATAAATATGAAAAAATTAGTTACAACCATCTTAGTTATATTAGTAGCCGTAGCAGCATTCATCTTAGGTTACTATGAACAAACAAAATTAAATGAATGCGAAGCAGAAAAGAAAGAAACAAAAGAAACTACAAAAGAAGTATCATACGAAATAGGGCAAGAACTAGTTGATAAAATTAGTAATGTTTATTCAGTAAGATACTATAAATATTTTAAAGAAGGATTAGATAAAATAGATAATGATAGCTTAATCCAAAATGCTATTTTTGCAAACAGAGATCTTAATAAAGATTTAGATGAAACAGAAGTAACAGAAAAACAAGTTAAAGCTTATGTAACAGAATATTTTGGAGAAGATTATAAATATGAAAATAAAGATGTAATCTGCCCAGTTGATAAGAATCCATTCTTTGAATACAAAGATGGAAAATATGTATATGCAAAAGAAGCTCAACACGGTCATGGTGGTGGATCAGATACTCAAAGAGATACTAGAGTATATATTGAAAGTGTTGAATATTCTGGAAAAGATATTGTAGTAGAAGCAAGAATTGCTTATTCAGGAATCTGTGGTGATACATGTGGACCACTTAATGCATATTATAATTATGCTAAAGAGGTAGTATATGGTAATACAAGTAATGATTACTCTGTAACACTAACTGATAATGAATTAAAACAAATTAAAGATAAATTAGAAACAACTACATTTACATTCAAAGCTAATAAAGATGGTTCATATTATTTATCAAATGTAACAGTAAAATAAGGCTAAAATCTAGCCTTATTTTTTTGATATAAATTAACAATCTCTGAATATAATGAATTACGTACCTTAGGTTTTAGTTTTAATAATACACTTTCATCTACAAGTAATTCCTTATAATTATTTTTAATGAAGTCACATAATAAATAACATTCATCATCTGATACATAAATATTATTACTTGATGCATATTGTTTAATATGATTAGGAGTTAATAAATCTATATAATTAAATATAAGCTTCACCTCTAAATAATTTTATGAAATACTTTTATAATTATGTGATAAACTAATAATGGAGGGTTAAAAGTATGAGAAAGAAAAAGAAAACACAACCTAAAAAGAGAAAAAGAATTAACTACGATTATGTCATACAAAATAGATTTCATTTCTTTTTTATCCTTTTAACAGCTTTATTCTTTATCTTAATAGGTAAAATGTATAACGTAATGATAGAAAAGAAAGATTCTTATGAAGAAGAATTAGGAAATCTAACTTATGCAACTACAAAAGGAGAAAGTACTCCTAGAGGTAGAATTTTAGATCGAAACTATAACGTAATAGTAGATAATATTGCGGTTAATACAATTACATATACAAAACAAAAAGGTACTAAGGTAAAAGATATGGTAGATTTAGCATACTTAGTATCTGAAAAGATTTCTTTAGATGTAAAACAATTAACTCTAAGAAGTAAAAAAGAGTTTTATGAAGCAACACATCAACAAGAATGCAGAAAATTAATAAAGGAAAAAGAATATGAAAAATATTCTCAAAAGAAACTAACGAGTAATGATTTATATGAATTAAAAATAGAAAGAATTACTCCTAAAATGTTAGAAACAATGTCTGATAAAGATAATAAAGCAGCATATTTATACTATTTAATGAATAGTGGTTATACATACGCTGAGAAGACTATTAAAGCTAATGTAACAGATCAAGAATATGCTTATATAAGTGAAAATAATGATAAATTAAAAGGATTTAATACATCTATTAGCTGGGAAAGAACATATCCATATGGTGATACATTAAAGACTATTTTAGGTACAGTATCAACTTCAAGACAAGGTCTTCCTGCCGAAGAAAAAGATATGTATTTATCATTAGGATATAGTTTAAATGATAGAGTAGGATTAAGTTATTTAGAGAAAGAATATGAAAACTATTTACATGGAGAAAAAGCAGAATATGAAATAGTTAATTCTACTGAAACAAGATTAATAAAAGAAGGTACTAGAGGTAATGATATTGTCTTAAGTATTGATATTAATCTACAACAACAAGTAGAACAAATTATTACAGATCAAATGTTATATGCTAAATGGGAACCAAATACTGAGTACTATGATCATTCAAGCGTAATATTACAAGATCCAAATAATGGAGAAATACTAGTAATGGCATCTAAGAAATTAGTAAATGGACAAGTAGTTGATAATGTTAGAAGTATATTAACTAATCCAATTACTCCAGGATCTGTTGTTAAAGGTGCATCTATTTTAGTAGGTTATAATACTGGAGTAATTCATATTGGAGAACAAATAGTTGATGAATGTATTAAAGTAGCAGGAGTAGCAGAAAAGTGTTCATCTCATACCTTAGGATTAATTGATGATATAACTGCACTTGCTAAATCATCAAACGTATTCCAATTTAAAACTGCAATTAGAGTAAATGGACAAGAATATTTTAGAGATATGAAAATGAACTTTAATCAAGGTGCATTTGACCTATATCGTAACATGTATCATTCGTTCGGATTAGGTGTAAAAACAGGAATAGATTTACCAATAGAAAGTGCTGGATATGGTGCTAAAAAAGATAAAGCAGCAGGTAATTTATTAGACTTTGTAATGGGCCAATATGAGTCGTATACACCATTACAATTATCACAATATATATCTACTATTGCGAATAATGGTAGTCGTTTACAAACACATTTATTAAAAGAAATAAGAGTATATTCTGGTTCTAATGAATTAGGTCCAGTAATCTATAGTTATCATGCAAATACACTAAATAAAGTACAAACAGAACCACAATATATGGCAAGAGTAAAAGAAGGATTCTATGCCGTAGTAAATAGATATGATGGTTATGGTAGAGGATATGTTGATGATAGACTACAAGCAGCTGGTAAAACAGGAACATCACAAAGTTTTATTGATACAAATGGTGATGGAGTAATTGATACAGAAACAATTACAAGTTCATTTATTGGTTATGCTCCACACTATAATCCAAAGGTAAGTATAGTAGTAACATCACCAAACTCATCACATCCAAATTCAAGTATTGATTATGCTTCATTAGTAACGTTAAGAATAACTAGAGAAGTAATGAATAGATACTATGATTTTTATGGAATTTAAAAGGAGAATTATAAATTCTCTTTTTTTGTGTAAAGTCATATAGAACAATATAAAAAATATAGTATATTTTATAAAAATATTGTAAAATGATATTAGAGTAAAACCAAAAAATGGCTTGTTTTTGGAGGGATAATTATGAGTAATAAAAAAGAACTCGATAGAGAAAAAAAGAAACAACAAATTTTAGAGCAATTTGACGCTTATATTGAAGATAATAAAGTCCCTGAAGACAAGAAAGAAAACAAGCCAAAAGAAGAATTAAAAGAAAAAAACGTTAAATTAGAAGACTATATTATTGAAGACCAAAACAAAGTAGAAATAATTCAAAAAGAAATGAAAGAAGAATTATTAGAAGAAGAACCAAAAATAAAAGCAGAGCCTTATGATTTAGATGAACCAGAAATCAGTAAGACTATGTTTGATTTAGATCTAGATACATATCTAGAAAGAAACAAAATAGTAGAAGAACAAGAAGATGTAGATATGGATTTCTGGAAAGAAGAAGCTGAAGAAGCTCCAAGAAGAAAGATTCATATCATACAACCAATAGTAGCTGCTTTAGGAATAATAATTTTAGTAACAGTAGTTGTTGGTGCTTTATCAAGTACAAACTTAAAAGAATTAGCAATGAGTCCTAAAGAAGAATCAGCTAAAGTAGAAACAACAGAACACAATGTACGTTTAACAAAACAAGTAGAGTGGATTGCTAAAAATAGAGTATCACTAGATTTAAATGTAACAAGTGATATGGAATTTAATAATAAAGGTAAAGATGTAGTATTAATGATTGATACATCTGAATCTATGCAAAATGATTTAAATACAGTAGTAGAACAATTAAAACATTATACAAGTAGTATTATTGCTAAAAATAATAATACTCAAGTACAAATAATTACATTTAATAGTGAAGCTAAAGTATTACAAACATTTACTAAAGATCAATCTAAGATAGATGAAGTATTAAATAATTTATCTTTAGGAGAAGGAAGAAATTATAATGAAGCATTAAAAAGATTAAATCAATCTTTAGTAACTTATACAAAAAATGATAATGAGTTAATTGCTTTATTAGTAACTAATGGCATACCTAATGATGGTACATATAGTGCTAAAGGATCTTATGAAATTGTAAAAGATAATCATCCAGGACTAGTAATTAAAGGTATTCAATATAATGTAGGAAATGAAGTAATAAGTGAACTAGAAAAGGTAACTGATGATCAATGGATATCTTCTTTAAGTTCACTAAAAGAAAACTTAATAGAAGCAACATTAGAACCACAAAAGATAGATCTTGAATTAACAGAACAAATAACTAAGTTCTTTAATGTAATAGAAATTAATAGTAATAAAGGATTAGTTTCACAAGATGAAAATAAGATCTATTGGAATATTTCTAAAAATAAATTCGCAACTGGAAGTACCGCAACATTAAATGTAACATTAGAATTAAAACAAGAATATCAAAACAAGATGGATCAATATCAAATAAGTGAAAAAACAATTTGGAAGAGTGATGGTGAAAGCAAAGATGTAGAAATATCACCATCAGTAAAGAATTACTACACAGTTAAATATGAAGCAAATGCTCCAGAAGGATGTAGAGCAGTAGCTCCAAGAGAAAGACAATATTATGTATATGATGTAGTAAAAATAAGCCAAGATGAACCTAAATGTAAAGGTTTCCAATTCAAAGGTTGGAAGACTACTACTAACGAAAAAGATTACGGAAGCGAATCATTCGTTATGCCAGCATCAGACGTAACACTAAGAGGCGTTTGGTCAACCTTTGATATAACAAGTAGTAGATAATAGAAAGGAGGCAATTTGAATATGAAGAAATATAAAACCATTGGTACAGTATGTGCAATTGTATTAGAAATATTCACAATTGCCTTCTTTGCTGATTCTTTTGCAATTACAGATGAAACAATTGTAGAAGTATTACCAGATCAAGAAGAAACTTATAAGATTAAAGTTTCTTATGATGGTATAGATGCTCATGGAGTAACATCAAGCAACACTATAAAAGCTGATGTAAAAAGTGATTATATTCAAGTAGAAGACATTTTACCAAAAGGATTAGAATTTGTAGGAGTATCAATAAATGATGCAGTACAAAGAAAAGACAATGAAACCAAATGTAGTGGTGAATTAGTTCCTCTATATCAGTCTAACGGCTGGTATGAAAATGGTTTAAAGTATTATGAATCTGGAGTTCAATATGATAAATCTACTAGAAAGATTAATTATATAATTAAAAATCTAGAAGCAGGATGTAGCTTAACAGTAGATATTCATACTACAGTAAAAGTAGAAGATACTAATAGAGTAGATCTATATCATAATGCAACTGCAAGAGAAAATAATGTATCATTATTCTCAAATACAAATCATACTTATGTAGGATTAAATGATAGTGAACAATATAGAGTTGTATATCAATTAGAAGGAGATATACCTGATGGAATTAAAGTTCCAGAAGAACAAATATATACAGAAAATCAAAAAGTAAGAATTAAAGAAAAATATAAAGTAGATGGCTATAAATTTACTGGATGGACTACAGATGATGTAGTAGTAAATAATAATGAATTCTATATGCCAAATACTCAAGTAATATTAAAGGGTAAATTTACTATAGATGAAGTAACACCAAAATATACAGTTACTTATAAAATTGATGGAAATATCCCAGAAGGATATGCAGTTCCATCAGCAAAAGAATATTACAATAAAGAATATGTAAGACTAGATACACTAAAATATGGTGATACAGTAGGTAGATATCAATTCTTAGGATGGACTATTAATGAAAAACATGCAGAAGAGTTCTTCCAAGTAAATAAGAATATGACTATTCATGGTAAATTCGAAGAAATTAAAAATACTGTAACTTACGAATTCGATAGTGCAGTTTTACCAGATAATTATGAAGCATTATTACCAAAACCACAAACATATATAGTAGGTGAATATGTATCACTACCAATAATAGAAAATGTAGGAAATTATGAATTCCAAGGATGGAGTATTCAAAATGGATTTGAAATGCCAAATCATGATGTAACAATTATTGGTAGATGGGAACAATCTAAAGTAAATTATGATTTATCATTAGAAGTTGAAACAATTAGTAATAAAGTATTCTTCAAAGAAAATGATGAAATACTATATAACATAAAAGTTACTAATAATAAATATTTCCCAATAGATGATATTGTAGTAAAAGAAGCTAAAGGACATACAATTGTTGAAGGAGAAGGTTATACAATTAACTCTCCGCATATTGCAACAATAACTCATCTAGAACCATATGAATCAATAATAATTCCAGCTAAATATATTATTGAAAAAGGTGAAACTAGAAATCATACAAATAAAGTAACATTAGTATCTGCAAAAACAAGTGATAAAAACTATATAGTAAATGAACAAGTTGCTAAATCAGGAATAGCAATTGCTTCTAAATTAACTATTTGTAATGAAGAAAGTTATAAAGGAATTGATCGTACATTCCAATATCAAATCACAGGAATTAATAATAAATATTCTTCATGGGTATTAATAGAAAATGATGGATGTAAGACAATCTATATTAATCCAGATGAATATCAAGTAAAACAAGTTCCATTACAAGAATATAAGTTAAAGAAAATAACAGGAGCAATTACAAAGAATAATGAATCATTTACTTGTAAAGAAGATAAAGAATACAAGATAACATTTACAAATGAATATCGTAAAAAAGTATTCTATCATTCAGCAGGAAAAGATATTAGTCAATTGAAAGGAGATAACAAATGAAATACTTTGAATTAATTAAAAAAGCAACAAATAATAAAGTTCAATTTGTTATCTCTATCATGGCTATTATCGCAATGATTATGGTAGTTGTAACATTCTATAATGAAGAGACAGTCGCAACAAGATATGGAAATATGGTATATAACGTTGTTTTAGAAAAGAAAGCAGGTAATACCTGGGATAACACAGAATTCTTTATTAAGAACAAAGAAGATAATGATAAAAATGTAGTTTTAAGAGTAAATTTTAATGAGATATGGAGTAAAGAAATAGATAATGAAACATATACTCTAGATAATAATATTAATGGAGAAAATGTTGTAGATAAGACATGGACATTAGAATTTATTAGTGGTTTCCGTGAATATAAAGATGGATGGTATTATTATGATCAAATCTTAAAACCACAAGAACAAATTCGTATCTTAAGAAAATTAAATTTAAAAGAAGATTTAATAGAAGAATCTCCTTATAAAGATGATTATCTTGAATATGACTATGATTTAATCTTTAATTATGAAGTCATTGATGCAGATGAAGATCTTATTAAAGAAATATGGGGAAGAGACGTAAAATTCGAAAAAAATAGAGTTTTATGGAAGTCTTAAAAGATAAGAAAATAGTTGATATTTAACGATAAATATGCTAAAATATAGAAGTCGTTTGCAAAAAGAACATAAAAGTTTTTGCGTTTTAGAAATATTTTGGTATAATACCAATAGATGTAAGGGAGGCAAATAAAATGGCTAAAGTAGGAAATAGACAAATGAAAACTCTAGTTTGTAGTGAATGCAAAGAAGAAAATTATAGAGATGAAAGAAATGTAAGAAATACTACAGAACGTCTTGAATTAAATAGATATTGTCCTAGATGTAGAAAACATACAGTACATAAGGAGAAAAAGTAATACGTCAAAATATGAAAATAAGCTAACCACTTATTTTTTTATAGTCTATAAGGGAGTGAAATTATGATTAGTACAAATGATTTAAAAAATGGAATTACTATCGAATATGAAGGAGCTATTTATGTAGTTCTTGAAACACAACACGTAAAACCAGGAAAAGGTGCAGCAATCGTAAAAGCAAAATTAAAAAATCTTAGAACAGGAACTATCTTTGAACAAACTTTTAACGCAGGTGTTAAAGTAGCTACTGCAAGAATTGAAAAACAATTAATGCAATATCTATATACAATGAGTGATGTTTATTATTTCATGAATATGGAATCATATGAACAATTAGAATTACAAGCATCACAAGTTGGAGATCAAGCTAAATTCTTAAAAGAAAACTTAGAAGTATATATTACTTCATATGAAGGTGAAGTATTAGGATTAGACTTACCAGATAAAGTTACATTAACTGTAACTCATACAGAACCAGCAGTAAAAGGTAATACTACAAACAATGCATTAAAAGATGCAGATACTGAAACTGGTTTAATGGTAAGAGTTCCATTATTCGTTGAAGAAGGAGAACAAATTATTGTATCTACTTCTGATGGTAAATACGTATCAAGAGCATAATCTATGCTCTTTTTTTGTTGTCTAAAATTATCTGTTTTGATAGAATTAAAATAGGTGATAGTAATGAACATAGGATTAAATGAAGATGTATTTCCTTTAATAAAAACCTTATTGATATTTTTAATAATAGTAATAGGTGCGGGTTTATTCATGTCATTTTCTGAATATAGTATGGCAAGTAACATTAATATTATATTCAGTGAAATACCAGAAGAAGAAAGAGTATATACAGAAGCTGTAATAACTAGAATAGAAGTTTCAGGTGATGATTATACAGCATATGGAATATTAGATGACGATGAAGAAAAAATAGAGCGTAAATTAAACTTTTATTCAGATGAAATGAAAGAGGATACAAAAGTTCCAGTATATCATCAAAAAGATAGTTATAATTATATTGGAAGTAAGATAGCTGAACCTCCAGAACATTTATTTAATTATGATAAATCATTAAAAAAATTAAAGTTCTTTGGTATAAGTTTTATTATTCTAAGTCTTATAACAATAGGTGTAGAAATATTTGAAAAGGTATATATAAAAAAAGGAAATTAAAAACGTCTAACAAACGTTTTTTTTCGTGTAAATATATAGGAAAAAATAT
>CAMJOB010000026.1 GCA_946407495.1 uncultured Bacillota bacterium
CCTGCTTTTATTTCTTTGTCATCTTTTAAACCTACATAGTAGGGAATCCAACCATTCTTTTGTTTTAGATTTGCCCATTCTTCAGTTTGATGGAATGTAATTTGTGCATGTTTATCGGCAAACTTTTTAAATTCTTCTTTATTTAATTCCACTAACTTCATGTTCAATCTCCTTCTTACTTTTCTTACGGATTATATTACGGTAGATTGGAACTAATTTAGTAAATACGAAATACATAATTGGGTTAGTTACATAATCAAATTCTCCAATAAATTCTACGTAATCTCCACCAAATTTCTTTTTAAATTCATGAAGTCCTAATCTTGGATTATCTTTAGATAAATCTCCGATAGTACCAAATTGATCATAGATTTCAATTCCATCTTCTTTGCATTTTTTAATATGCTCGAAGTAAGTATTATAATTTACATAACATTCACTTAGAACATTATGGTTTCCAGCATATAGTACCCATGATTTATTACCATATTCAATAATCATATGAGCACTTAGAGTAATACTGTCACCATATTGTTTCTTATATTCTTTGTATTTTTCAATCTCTTCTGCAGTAGATTTTCTTTGTTTCTCTAGTTCTTGTAGTTTACTTTTTGCTGATTTAGATAGATTATCTATTGGCATAATAGAGATTTGATCTTTAATTCTTTTTAAATTCTTTTCTAAGGCACTGATTGTCTTATTAAAGTTTACTTTTCCTAAGAATAGAATTGCTTTACTATTTTTATTACCATTAAATATTTCATAAAGCGTTTCGTAATAATCTTCATTGTATGAAACAAAGTCTTTACGAGATTCTGTTAACATCATTAAGTTATAAAATTCTTTAATATCTTCTTTTGTACCAATTTCTACTTCTGTTTCTAGTTTTAAAGATTTTTGAATTCTTTGTTTTGTTGTTTTAGAGAAGTGTTCTTCAATAGTATCTAAATCTTGTGTTAAATCAATTCTAAAACTGTATCTTGGTTGCATTGTTTCAAAGTTTTTAGTAAATCCTAGATGTTTCCAACCACATGATTTAAATGTATTTAATAATTCATCTTTATTTGTCTTAATTTCATTTTCTTCATTTAGATAGTTATAAGACTTAATAATTAAATCTGGATCTATCTTAATAAAGATTCCTTTTTTAGCTTTAGCAAATTCTACTACTTTTTGTGTCATTGTCTTTAATAGTTCTTTTTTATTGTAGTCTATGACAAATCCACGTGGAGCATAGAAATAACTATAGTTCATTGGTAAATGCTTTTCTAATAATAGAGTAGCACCAACCATTTTATCTTCTTCATTAACTAGTCCTAAATAATATGGAGTTAGATGTTTTTTAACTTTAGCGAACTCTCCCCATGATGCTGATTGCAAGAAATGTGATTTTTGAGGATGATTCTTAACATATTCGTCAAATTTTTCTTTTTCTATATTTGTGAGTTTTAACATTCAGATGCCTCGCTTTCGTTATTTTTAGTATATCATAGAAACAAATTAATAAACAAAAAAAGAACACATTTCGTGTTCATAGCATGTAATAATTATCATCTTTTTGTAAATAGTTTTGTTTCTTTACGTTTTTTAAATCTTCAATGCTTTCTTTTAATTCTTGTAGTTGTTTTTCTATTTTTATTAAATGAGCTTCCAAATTATTATTTGGAATAAATGGATATGGAAATTGATTCATAGACATCCCTTACTTTCGTTATATTTTATGTTATTTTTTAGTGTTTTGTGATAGAATATCTACAGGTGATTTTATGAGACTACGTAATGTTAAAAATAAAGAAGAGATACTTAATAATTCTAAATATTTAGTTCGTGATGCAGAGGCTAATTGTGGTAAGTGGAGCGAAGTATTTGGAAATAACAATCCTATTTATATCGAGATAGGTATGGGTAAGGGTAAATTTATATTAGAAAACGCTTTAAAATACCCAGATATTAACTTTATTGGGATTGAGAAGTTCGATAGTATTTTAGCTAAAAGTTTACCTAAGATACCTGATGGAGTTAATAATTTATTAATACTTAGACTAGATGCTTTAAACATAGACAAAGTATTTGATCATGAAATATCTAGAATATATTTAAATTTCTCTGATCCATGGCCTAAAAAGAGACATCATTTAAGAAGACTAAGTAGTCATATATTCCTTGAAAAATATGATTCTATCTTTAGAGATTCTTGTGAAATATATCAAAGAACTGATAATAGAGACTTATATATTTACTCATTAGAAAGTTATTCTCAATATGGTTATAAGTTAAGTGATATTTCTTTTGATTTACATAATACAACTGAAGAAGAATTAATTACGACAGAGTATGAGGATAGATTCTCTAGTAAAGGAATGTCAATTTATTCTGTAGTAGCGAGAAAATAAAGGAATTCTCTTCAATTTATTTTACAATTGAAAAATATTTGATATAATGATTAAAGAGTAGGTGAAATATGAAAAAGATAGTGTTTTTACTCTCTGTTGTCCTACTATTAATGACTGGTTGTAGTGTTGTAACTCTTAGTAATGTTGATGTTGCAAAGAATGTTAAAACGTTATTATCAGAGGACGCAAAGTTATACAATGTTTATTTTGATGGATATAAGTACTATGTTCCTAGAGGAATGAAGTTTTTAAATAAAGAAGATTATAATGCGAAATTGGTTGATAAAGAAGGTAATGTTTATTACTTATACGTAGATGCGATAAGTTATTATCATAAGACTGAAAATACCTATGAAGAAAATCAAGATTCACATTTTTCTAGGAGATTAGATTACAATAAGAAAACTGGTTATATTCAAATTGATAAGAAAAAAGATGGTTATTATTTAATTAATTTTATGTTTAATTATGCGAAGATGGAAACTTTAGTTAAAGAAAATGATTTAGTCTTTGCGGTAAACAATATGAGTAGTATTTTACGTAGCGTTAAGTTTAATCGTAAGGTATTAGAAAGTTTAATTGGAGATAATATCTTAAGCTACAAAGAAGAGAGTTTTAGTTTGTTTGATACAAATACTTCTCAAGCTGATTTCTTAGATGTAGTAAGTAAATATGAAGATGAAGCTTACAAGAAGGCAGTAGATGAAGAACAAATTGAACTTGATAGTGAATAAGAGGTGAACTCATGAAATTATTAGATACAATTAAGAATGCTTTATTTGAAGTTGAGTATGTTGAAGTACCTGACGAACCAAAGAAGCCAAAGAAAGAGAAAAAAGAAAAAGAGAAAGATGAAAAAGATAAGCCTATAGCTAAAAAAGTTCTTCTTTCTAGACCAAAACCAAAGGAAGAAAAGAAAGAGACAGAACTTCTTGAAGATGATATTAAAGAAGTTATGGAAGCTCCTAAGGAACCTGAACATAACTTTAAGATGATGGATGATAATGATTTTAAAGTTGAAGATACTAATCATTTTGATCCAGAACCTTTAAAGGAAACTTATGAGCCTGTATCATATCCTGAACCTGCACCAGAGCCTCCTAGAGAGACTTATCGTCCAGTATATGAAGAACCTCGTTATGAGGCACCTCAACCTAGAGAAGAGTATAATCCTCCTAGGGAAGAAGAAAATCGTGTTATTTATCGTGAACCAGTTCGTGAAAGATATTCAACTCCATATGGAATTGATGAAACTAGTCGTAACTTAGTTCAAGAATATGGTAAAGGAGCATATGAGAAGAAAGAAGATAAGGGTGGATTTAAACCATCTCCTATCATCTCTCCAATCTATGGTGTTTTAGATAAGAATTATCGTAAAGAAGATGTTGTTCAAAAGAAAGATGTTCGTTTAAGTGCTCATTCTTCTAGAGAAAACATGGATGTTGATGATGTTCGTAATAAAGCATTAGGTGTTCATGAAGAACCAAAGGTTGAAAAGCCAGCTCCAGTTATTGAAAAACAAGAAGAGCCAGTAGAAGAAGAAAAGAAATTATTTGTAGATTTAAGCAAAGAAGAAACAAAACCTGAAGTAAAAGAAGTTACTATGGGTGATGCGATGGAGTATTTCCAAGATCTAGGATTAGAATATAACGTTGATTATGTTGATGCTAGTAAAACAAATAGTACTCCACGTAGAGTAAAAGATAATTATAATGAGGAACCAGAAATGTTCCCTATTGATGAAGAGAAACATACAGTGACTGAACCACCTAAAAAAGTGGAAGAAAAGAAACCACCTGTTGTTGAAGATGATTTAGATAATGATGATAACTTGTTTGATTTAATAGAAAACATGTATCAAGATAAATAGGAGGGATAGAATGTTAGATTTTTTAAATGTTTTTCTACCAATTGCATTATATATTGTAGGTATCATTACATTAATAATTATTATGATACTTGGAATAAAATTAATTGGGGTACTTGATAAGGTAGACCGTGTAGTTGATAACATTGAAGATAAAGTTAACTCATTAAATGTTGCTTTTTCTATCATTGATAAAGCTACAGAAAGTATTACTACTATAGGAAATACTGTTTTAGGAGCTGTTAATAATGCAGTTGCTAAAGTATTTAAAAAGAAAGATGAAGATACTGATAAGGAGGAAGATTATTATGAGTAAAAAAGGATTTGGATTCGGAAAATTTCTTGCAGGAGCTGCAGTAGGAGCTACATTAGGAGTATTATTTGCACCTAAGAAAGGTAGTGAAACTAGAGCTGAATTAAAGGCTAAGTTTGATGAACTAGTTGATAATGTTAAAAATATCGATGTTGCTGAAGTTAAAGCAGAATTCTTAGAGAAAGTTGATGAAATCAAAGATGAGTTAGCTGATCTAGATAAAGAAAAAGCTATTGCTATTGCAAAGAAGAAAGCTGCTCAAATTCAAAAGAAATCACAAGAACTTGTTGATTTAGCTATTGATAAGGCAACTCCAGTTGTTCGTGATGCTGCTGAAGCTGTACGTTTAAAAGCAGTAGATGTAACAAAAGATGTTCTTGATAAATTAGAAAAAAAAGAAGCAAAATAAAATAACAAGAAACTCTATTAGAGTTTCTTTTTTTTTGATATAATAATTATTGTAGTGAGGTGTTATTATGGGTACAAAATTACTTGCTGTATCAACATTTACAATGGTTCTATTGTATTCAATGCTATCAGTAGTTATTTTAGGAGTATGTGTATTTACTGATATTCCTATTACTTTTGGTATTGTTGCTAGTTTAATTGTATTATTTGTACAGTTCTTTATTTCTCCATGGATTACAGACTTTGTAATGAAGCATTTTTATCATGCTAACTTTGATTGCTCTTTACCTGACAATCTTAATGAGTTTGTTAATCAAGTTTGTGAACAACATGGAATTGTTAGTCCTCGTGTAGGATATATTGATGATGGAGCTCCAAATGCTTTTACTTATGGTAGAACTAAGAAGGATGCTCGTATTGTTATTACTAGAGGTATTCTAGAATTATTAACTGTAGATGAAGCTAAGGCTGTTTTAGGTCATGAGTTAGGTCATATTGCTCATATGGATATGTTCTATATGACTGTTGCTCAAGCAGTTCCTTTAATTCTTTATTTTGTATTTAAAACATTATGTGATACCGATAATAAGAGTAGTGATAATAATAAAAGCAATAGTTATTCTGCTATTATTGGTATAGTTGCTTATATTATGTATATTATTTCTCAATATATAATTTTATGGTTATCTCGTACAAGAGAATATTATGCTGATGAATTTAGTTGTGAAGTTACAGGGAACCCTAATGCTTTAGCGAGTGCTCTTGTTAAAATTGGATTTGGTTTAACTTCTATTAAAGACTCTAAAGAGAAGCATTCAGTATCTAATGTTGGAGCATTAGGTATCTTTGATGCTAAGGCTAGTAAATCTTTAGTTGTTTCTACTAATCGTAATATTAGTGATACTACTATGATTAAGAACGCAATGAAATGGGAATTATGGAATCCATGGGCTTTCTTCTATGAACTTAATTCTACACATCCATTAATTTCTAAAAGATTAATTGCTATTAGTAAACTATGTCCTAATTATAATCAAGCTGAATATATTAAGTTTGATTTAGAAAAAACTGAAAGTTATGTTGATGATTTTGCTTGTGAATTAGTTATTGCTTATGCACCATCAATTGTTTTCATTTTAGGTTTAATTGATGTTATATATTGTTTATCTACTGATAAGATACAAGTAATGTATACTTCTGGTGGAATATTTGGTATTTTACTTGCGATTGCTAGTTTAATTCATTTTAGTAGTCGTCATGGTAAAAACTATAAACAAGCTAATGTGGCTGGTCTATTAGGTCAAGTAAAAGTTAGTGAGATTACTGCTATTCCTTGTGAACTAGAAGGACAAATTATTGGTAAGGGAGATCCTGGTTGTATCTTTAGTGAAGACTTTATTTTACAAGATGAGACAGGTATTATTTTCTTAGATTATAAACAACCATTAACTATTCAAAATAAGATATTTGCTTTATTTAGATCTAATGATTATATTAATTCTAAAGTTAAGATCAAAGGTTGGTATAGAAGAGGATTAGTTCCATATATTGAAGTTTATCAAATAACTAGAGATGAAAAAGTTAAGACTATTCATACAGCAGCTATAACTAAAGGATTCTATTATTTATTAATGATGGCTTCTGCAGCATTAGTTGTTTGGTCTCTTATTTAGTCTTTACAAAGAATACTGAATATGTTATTATACATATAGTTTTCGTTGATGAATAACTCAGTAGAGAACTACTTTATTTCTAGAGACTTAGTGGTAGGTGGAAACTAAGAGAAGTATTTCTTGAAATTACAATATTTGGAGAAAAATCGTTTGATCGCGTTAAGATTAAGAGGTAAGTTATACTTACGAATTAAGGTGGTACCACGAGAACTTCGTCCTTATTGGATGGGGTTCTCTTTTTTTGTAGGAGGTTATGTATTATGCATACAGAATATGAAGTAAGAGTTCTTGAAATTGATCCAGAAAAAGTTAAGAAGGAGTTAGAACGTATTGGGGCAGAATTCCAATGGGATTGTCTTCAAAAACGATACGTATATGATTTTATTCCTAAAGTTGAAGGTAAATGGTTACGTTTAAGAACTAATGGTATTAAAACAACATTAACAATTAAAAATTTAGTTTCTAGTGAGATTGATGGTACACAAGAATTAGAAATTGAAGTTGATAATTTTGAAAGAACTAATTTAATCTTAAAAGAGTTAGGTTATGATCCAAAGGGATATCAAGAGAATCGTCGTGTTCAATATGTTTGGAATGGTGTAGAAATCGATATTGACTCTTGGCCACTTATTCCTACATATCTTGAGGTAGAAGGACCTAGTGAAGAAGCAGTATATAATACTATTCAAGCATTAGGATTTACTAAGGAAGATACAACTACTCGTGATGTAGAAGGAATTTATTTGGATTATGGTCATGATTTACAAACGATATATGACTTGAAGTTAGAGGAGGAAAGAAAATGAAATTTTATGATGAATTAAAATGGAGAGGTTTAATTAAAGATGAAGCAGGAGAAGATCTTGCGGATAAATTAAATAATGAATCTGTTACTTTTTATTGGGGAACTGATCCTACTGCAGATAGTTTGCATTTAGGACATTACTCTAGTTTAGTTACTGCTAAAAGATTAATGAAAGCAGGACATAAACCAATATTATTATGTGGTGGAGCTACTGGGTTAATTGGAGATCCTAGACCAACAGCTGAAAGAGAAATTATTACTAAGGAAGCTTTAAATAAAAATCTTGAAGGTATTCGTAAACAAGTATCTGAGATTATGGAAGGAAAGGCTGAAGTAGTTAATAACTATGATTGGTTTAGAGGATATGAATTTACTGATGTATTAAGAGATATTGGTAAATATATTACTGTTAACTATATGCTTGATAAAGATATTATTCGTAGAAGATTAGAGACTGGTATTACTTTTGCAGAATTTGCTTATATGTTAATTCAAGGATATGATTTCTTATGGTTATATGAAAATAAGAATTGTATTATGCAAGTAGAAGGTTCTGATCAATGGGGTAATATTACTACAGGTATTGATTTAATTAAGAAGAAAATTGGTAAAGATGCATATGCATTTACTATGCCATTAGTAACTGATAAATATGGTAAGAAGTTTGGTAAGAGTGAAGGAAATGCTTTATGGTTAGATGAATCTAAGACATCTTCTTATGAGTTATACCAATACTTAATTAATGTAGATGATGAAATGGTTATTTCTTACTTAAAGATCTTTACTTTCTTAACTAAAGAAGAAATTGAAGAATTAGAAAAACGTCATTTAGCTAATCCAGGAGAAAGAGAAGCACATAAAGCACTTGCTCGTTGTATCATTACTGACTTACATGGTGAAAAGAGTTATGAAGAAGCTGTTAAGATTAGTGAATCTTTATTTAGTGGTGATATTTCTAATTTTACTGAAAAAGAAATTGAAGCTGCATTTAAAGGAATTGATCCATTTACTATTAGTGAAGACAAGAATGTTGTTGACTTATTAGTAGAAAGTGGTGCTTGCTCTAGTAAGAGAGAAGCTCGTGAATTCTTAACTAATGGTTCTATTACAATCAACGGAAACAAAGTAACTGATTTAGAATTTGTTATAACTAAAGATAATTGTTTAGTTGGTAAATATGTAGTTATTCGTAGAGGTAAGAAGAAATACTACATTGGAATTTACAATTAAAATAAAAAAAGGAATTTTATTAAGGTAATTCCTTTTTTTTATTCGGTTTATTTGTTAGAATATAGATATAAGGATGGAGGCTTTGGAATGACTAATAATCGTGTAAAAATACTAAAAATCATTGCATTAATTGCTTTTGTTGTAATAGCAATAGAAGTAGTGGCGATTGTATATGTTAAGCACATTCCTAAAAAAGATACATCTTATTATTATGATTATGTTAGATCTGTTGATATTAACAAAGATAGTTTTGTAGCGGTAGGTAGTAACAATAATAATACTTTGAAGTATGATAAGGGAAAAATTGCGGTATACAACGAGAGTAAAGAGAAAGTTTTAGAACGTGTTTATAATAAGGGTTATCATAGTTCTTATTATGATGTAGCAACTATATCTGATGGATATGTTACAGTTGGTAGTTATGAATCTACTAAATTAGATTTAGAAAAAGGTAAGAAAACAGCATTAATTGTTAAATATGATTTTAAAGGTAATGTTGTTTTTGATGAAGATTTTAAAATTATAGGTGATTCTAAGTATATGGGTGTAGTATCAGATGGTGCTTTATATGCTTGTGGACAAAGTATTACTGATAAAAGTAGTAGTAGTGGTGCTGTTCTTGTTAAGTACGATAAAGAAGGAAAAGAAGAATGGATTAAGTACTATGGTAATAAGAATTCTATATTCTATGACTTAGTTATTGCGAATGATTCTATTTATGCAGTAGGTTATAAAGATAAGAATACTGCAGTTATTGTTAGATTTAATAAGAATGGTGATTATGTTAATTCTTATGAATATGTAGGAACTGATGAACAAGGATTTACTCATGTGGAAGCATATAATAATGAATTATATGTAAGTGGTGCTAATCAAAGTAATCGTGGTTTGATTGCTAGATTTGATTATGATTGTCATTTTATTAATGATTCATTCTGTTCTAAGAATGGTAATATTCATTATCAAAGTTTTGTAATTGATGAAGATGGTAATATTATTGTTATTGGAAATGTTTTAACTAAGAATGAGGATGAAGAATCTTCTGATGGAGTTATTGGTAAATACAATAGTGGATTAAAAGAATTATCTGTTGTTCGTTATAGTACAGATCGTAATATCTATTTCCATGATATTTCTATTTTTGATAAAAAGTATTTAGTTGTGGGGGATTCTGTTAAAGCAAGTAAAGATGTTGATGCGAAGATTATGTTCTTTAGTACTGCTTTGAAGATTCTAGAGGTGTAATATGAAAATCACATTTGTTCGTCATGCACAGACAGAGCAAAATTATTTAGAAGTATGCCAGGGGTTGCAGAACAATCCTTTATGTGATGATGGTAGAAGACAAGCATTAAAATTAAAAGAGAAACTTAAAGATAAACATTTTGATTATTGTTATATGTCTCCTATGCTTAGAACAGTGGAGACAGCAATTATTCTTATTGGTGATAGAGTAGAAACTATTCCTGATAAACGTATTATTGAACGTAATCTTGGGAAATTAGAAAATGTTCCTCGCAAGTTCTATGATTATAAGAAATATTGGGATTACAATCTTAATTGTAGTGATAGAGGTGTTGAACCAGTACAAGATATTTTTAAACGTTGTGAGGATTTCTTAAACTACATTAAAGAGAAACACAAAGGACAAAGTATTCTAATTGTATCTCATTCTTCTCCTATAAGAGCAATGATCCATATAATTGAGAATACTGATCGTAGTTCTAAGTTATATAAAAAAGTAATTGATAATTTATTCTGTGAAGAATATGAAATAAAAGAATAAAAAAAAGAACTTCAATTGAAGTTCTTTTATTATTTCTCTTACTTGTTGTAGAATTCAACGATTAATGCTTCATCGATATCAGCATTTAATTCATTTCTTTCAGGCATTCTTACGTAAGTAGCTTCTTTTTTACCTTCATCATAAGTAATGAAATCAACTCTACGAGTAGTTTTTTCTAATGATTCAGTAACTACTTTTAAGTTCTTATCATCTTCTTTTAATGAGATAACATCACCAGGTTTAACTCTGTATGATGGGATATCAACTTTTTTACCATTAACAGTAACATGTCCGTGGTTAACTAATTGTCTAGCTCCTTTACGAGTAGTAGCGAATCCGATACGATAAGTTAAGTTATCTAATCTTGATTCAAGTAATCTTAAGAAGTTAACACCTTGGATACCTTTCATTTTAGCAGCTTCTTCGAAAGTCTTTCTGAATTGTCTTTCGTTTAAACCGTACATGAAACGTACTTTTTGTTTTTCCTTTAATTGATTTCCGTAGTCAGATAATTTTCCTTTACGGTCTTGACCATGTTGTCCTGGTCCGTATGGACGTTTAGCTAATTCTTTTCCTGTTTCAGAAATAGAGAAACCAACACGTCTTGCTTGTTTGTAAGTTGATCCTGTATATCTTGCCATGATCTTTTCCCTCCTAATTTTTATATTACAAAAACTTGAAGATATTTAGTCGTAAATTAGGGAGTTTATCTTTCACGTAAACAGCGATTGCTACTTGGATTTGATAAACACATTAATGTACTCTAAATATTGCTGTTTCAAGCAATTTGCAGTTTCAATTATATGATAAAACTATTGATATGTCAAGGAAAAATCACAATTCAAGTAATTGATATGCAATATTTAACTAAAATAGTAGAAAAATGTCTATTGTTTGTGGTAAAATGATTACGTAGAATATCATTAGAGGTGAGGATATGCAAGGACAATTTTTAATTATCGGTTCTATTATTACACTTGTACTTATTCTTTTCATTATTATTCTGCAATTTATTAGAAAAAAGAGAGTTAAATATTATAAAAATACATTAAAGAATCTAGAGATACAACGTAATTTAGTTGCATCTACTCCAGTTCTTTTGGAATTATCAAAGGTTGAGCCAATTATTAAGAATGATCGTATGGAAGAGAAATATAATAGATGGCATGATCGTTTTATTAATTTAAAAGAAAAAAGGTTATCAATGATTGATGATATGATTATTGATCTAGATATTGATGTTGATAAACGTAATTATAAGGCTTGTGGTTCTAGAATTGCAAAAATAGAGATTGAGATTTATAAAGTAAGAGAAAGTGCACAACACTTACTTAGTGAAATAAAGAATGTTACTAAGAATGAAGAAAAGTATCGTGCTATTGTTATTAAATTAAAATCAAAATATCGTAGCTTAAATCGTGAGTATCAAGATCATAAACAACTATATGATGATATGCAAGAAGCTATTGAATTACAATTAGAGAATATTGAAAGAAGATTCCTAGACTTTGAAAGAGTTATGGAAGAAAGCGATTATGCTGAAGTTGTTCATATTACAAAAGCTTTAGATGAAATGATTGATCATATGGAAGTTATTGTAAATGAAATGCCTGATGTATTATTAATGGCTAAACAAATTATTCCTAATCGTATTCAAGAAGTATCTATGAATTATGAATCTATGGTTCGTGAAGGATATCCACTTGATTACCTAAATATTGAATATAACATTGAAGAATCAAATAAAAATATTGAATTAATTCTAGATAAAGTTAAAGTTCTTAATCTAGAAGGATGCATGTTTGATTTAAAGACTATGCTTGAATATTATGATGCAATATTTATTGATTTTGAGAATGAACGTTTATCTAGAAAAGCATATGAAGAAATTCAAGTTGATTTTGATAAGCGTATTAAGAAGACTAATGATCTTGTTAAAGATGTATATGCTCAAATGGAAGATATTAAGAGTATGTATGACTTAGAAGATTCTGATGTTCAAACAATTGATGATGTTAATAAAGTTCTTGTTGTTATTAATGATGATTACAATAAGATGTTAGCTAAAGTAGACAGTGGATCATCTCCATATTCACAAGTTAATGAGGAATTAGAAAATTTAACTACTCGTTTAACTGAGATGGAGAACTCATTTGATGCTGCTTTGAAGTCTTTAGGTAATATGTATGAGGATGAACAAAGAGCAAGAGAGCAATTAGAAGAAATTCGTGGATTCTTAAGACAATGCAAATTAAATGTTAGATCATTTAGTTTACCTATTGTTACTGATAATTATTTTGTTCAATTAAGCGAAGCTAATGAAGCTATTGATGAAGTAGTTAAAGAATTAGATAAGAGTCCTATTGTTATTAAGACATTAAATACTCGTGTAGATACAGCTCGTGACTTAGTATTAAAGTTATATAATACAACTAATGAAATGGTAGATTATGCTAGAGATATTGAGATGTTACTAGTATTTGGTAATCGTTATCGTTTAAAGGATAGCGTAATGGCTGAAAAACTTGATGAAGTTGAGACAAAGTTCTATCATGGGGACTATAAAAATGCTTTAGATTTACTTGTCATTGCATTGTCAAAATATGATAAAAATATTAAAGATAAGTTAGTTCAAAAAGAAGATAATTAACTTATCTTTTTTTATGAAATTTTAAGAAAATATATAGATATATGGACAAATCTATGATATTATTATAGTTGTATAATAGTAGGGTTAATAGAAGATGGGATTGGTGAGTACATGAAGAAAAAAATATTTTTTATCTTTGTTTCTGTCCTTTTAATGATAGGCGTAACAGTTTATATGGCTATAAATATACAGAAAGAATCTGTTAAAACATTTAGTAAAGGCGGATACATTTTAAATACGGAAAGTTCAAATAAAGAAGAAAAAAATGCTGCTGCTATTAAGTATTATTTTAGTGCAAATACTGCTTATAAGAATAGTTTGAATAATACAATAGAGTTTAAGGATACTAATGGTGATAAAGTTAAAGTTCCTGAAGCTTCATTTGTACACTATGATGATGATTCTATAAGTATTTTGAAAAAAGGTGTAATCCTTAATATGAAGGATATCACTAGTGAAGTTCCTATTTACTATAACTTATTTGAGGGTACTACTCTTGAATATGGAAATGGTACTTATCAAGTTGATAACTTAGGAAAGACACTAAAGTTTGATAGCTTTGTAGTAAGAGTTTCTGATAATAAATACTTACTTGTATCTGATGATTTAAAATTAAGACTTGATGGTAAGACACAAACTGAAGTTAAATCTAATTATGTTGAGGTAAGTGTTATTGAAGAAGGAATTATTAAGATTGAGAATCAAGATTCTTCTTATCAAACAGTTGCTACTAATGCTTCTGTAATGTTAGGAAACGATTTAAGATTAAATCTTGATAATGGATACTTCTTCTATAAAGATGAAGCTGTTATTAATTTAAATTCAATGGTTATTGATAGTGATGAAAATGTAGATATTACTCCAATTGAGGAAATTACTCCTGAAGAAGAGGAAGAGGGAGAAGAAGGAAATACTGAAAAAGGTAGAAATCCTGAAGATCCTAACGTTCAAGTAATTGAAGAAGAAGCTGCTGCTTCAGAAGAAGGTGGAGCTGGAGTTGTCAATATTGAAGAAGAAGTAGTTGAAAATGAATTAAGATTACCTACAGCTGCTTTAAGTGATGTTGATATCACAGCAAATCGTTTCTCTGGTTCAATTACAATTAATGACCCAGATGCAGTTATTGTTGGTACAACTTATACTACAGTAGTTGAAAATAGTAATAGCCGTGTAGTGTTTGATAAAGAAACTGATGCAGGAGTTTATAACATTGATGTTTATGCTGAATTACTTACTCCTGAAACTAGTTATTCATTAACTACAACAGTTCATTATGTTAAGAATGAAATTGAATATACAATGGATGTTATTCAACAATTATTCGTAACAAGTTCAATTGGTATTAGTTTAGAAAAAGATTATTATACTTCTTCAGAACTTGCATTTATATGTAAGGTTGAGAATTACTCAAAAGTTAAGAGTGCTGATATTAAATTATTAAGTGCTGCTGGTGAAGTATTAAAAGATACAACAATTACTGCTGCACAAGCTATGGGGGATGGTTATAAAGCTGTTTTCTCAGAACTACAATCAAATACAAAATATTCTGTAGTAGTTGAAAATATCTTATATGAAGATGATGTTATTAGTAATGAGTACTCAATTGAAAAGAGTGCTAAGACATTAAAATCAAGACCTAGTATGGGAACTCCATCATTCACGATGGATAAGAAATCAGGTTCATTTAGTTTAAAACTAAGTAACATGATTGATGCTAACAGTGGTGTTGATAGTTATGTTTATGAAATTTATGATGCTCGTACAGTTTCAGATGGTGGACAACCTTTAATGGTTATTGAAAAATCTACATTATCTGCTGTTAACGTAGCAATCGATGATAACTTAATTAAACGTGGTATTCCTTATACTTATAAAGTTAAGGCAGTATTCTACGACAATGAAAAATATATCGAATATATGACAGGATTTAGTAATAACATGCAAATGGATGGTGTTGAATCACCAACTATTACATGGGAAACTAATGAAGATGCTGGAGGAATTACATTCGAAAGTATCCATGGTTTCATTACAATTACAGACCCTGCTGGAACAATAGATTATGATAAAGCAATGACAGTTGTTTATACAAACTCTATTGGTACTTCTAAATCTTATACAGTTACTTCTGGAAACTCTATTATACCTTTTAACCAAAATAACTTAAGAGCAAACGAAACTTATACTATTTCAGTTTATGCTTCAGTTAACTTAATGGATTCTAATGCTGCTGTTGATTCTTATCACGTAGGTTCAGTAATCGTTAAGACTAAAGCTACTAAAGCATTGGATGTATTCTATAACGTTAATACAGATGCTGTTACAGAAGCATTCAGAGTATATTGTAAATTATTAAATGTTACTGGTGCTGATAATACACTAGAAGCTAATACTTTAAGTGAGATTACATTCGTATTATACGAAGGTCCTACTGCATCAGGTACAGTTGTTAAGACAGTTCGTAAAGTTGACCGTGATATACGTGAGTATGTATCAACTTTAAAAGACGAGTTCTATGACAATGGTTTCTATTTAAATGCTGATTTCTTTGGATTAAGAAATACTGATTTAACTGCTGAGAATTATACAATTACTATTCAAGGTGCTAAAGACTATACTGATTTCCAAAATGAAATTCCATTAACAAA
>CAMJOB010000027.1 GCA_946407495.1 uncultured Bacillota bacterium
AACTAATTTCATTCATTCTACAAGCAGCATTAATTCTTGTAATCCATAATTTTCTGAAATCTCTCTTCTTTTGTTTTCTATCTCTGAAAGCATATTGACCAGAATGCATTAATTGTTCTTTTGCAGACTTGTATAATCTATGCTTACTACCAAAGTAACCTTTAGCAGCTTTTAATACTTTTTTATGACGTGCTTTTGTAACTGCACCATTCTTAACTCTTGCCATGTTTAATTCCTCCTTCTTCTAGTAAATTAGATTAGATAATATTCTTTAATCTATTTTGATCTGCTTTACTTAAACTAGATCCCTTTCTACAACTTCTATTGAAGTTTGTACTTTTTGCACCAGTGTTATGACGACTTCCTGGTTTTCCAATTTTAATATCATTTTTACGTTTAGTCATTACTTTAGATGTACCTTTATGTGTCTTAATCTTTGGCATGTTTATTTCCTCCTACTTTTATTTGTCTTTCTTTGGTACCAATAACATAGTCATTGTTCTACCATCTAACTTAGGTTTTTGATCGATATCCGCATAATCCTTAACTCTATCGGCGAAACGTTCTAGAACTTCTTTACCTAATTCCGTATGCGCCATTTGACGTCCTTTGAAACGGATAGTAAGTTTAATTCTGTCACCTTTCTCTAGATATTTTGTAGCATTTCTTAGTTTTGTCTCAAAATCTCCAACATCAATTACAGGTGATAATCTGAATTCTTTTAACTCAGACATACTTGCCTTCTGTTTCTTTAATGCTTCTTTTTCTTTCTTTTGTTTTTCATAACGATATTTGTTGTAATCCATTACCTTACATACAGGTGGATTAGCGTTTGGACTAATTAGTACTAAGTCCAATGAAGCATAACTTGCAAGTGTTAAAGCATCTTGTAAAGATTTAACTCCAACTTGCTCACCATTTGGTCCAATAACTAAAACTTCTCGAGCTTTTATTTGATCATTAATCAATAAGCCATTCTTATTATTTGCTATACCTAACACCTCCATAAATAAGAAAAGCGGATATAAAACTATATCCACTTAACCATCAAAAAACCATTAGAAATAATTTCGAATCTGGCATTTGACCTAGCACTATTCGCGCTCAGGTGGATATAAATCTCTTTCCTTTTTTTCTCGACTAGTAATATTATATGTATCTTACCCTTATTTGTCAACACTTTTTTTTATTTTATTTTTCATACATTCGTCAATAAAATAACGCATTATTTTATTCGCATCTTCATCATAATCAACCATCTTTTCAGGATGCCATTGAACACCTAAACAAAATACATCGCCAGGAAGTTCAACAGCCTCTAGTATACCATCTTCACTATACGCAATACTAGTAAAAATATGATTCTCTGTTGCTCCATAAGTATGAAGACTATTTACTTTTATTTCTTCTTTACCAAGAATTTTATATAAAATACTATCTTTATCAATTGTTACTTTATGTACATATCTTTCAGTTAAATTACGATGTTCGATATTAGACTCAATTTTATTAACATAATAATCTTGTTTATAACAAGACATAATCTGCATTCCAAGACATACTCCAAGAATAGGAATCTTTAATTCAATTGCCCTATCAAGTAAATATCTATCATACGGACTAAACTTATTCCCTCCTGGTATAAATAATCCATCAATTAATGATAAAGAATAATCTATATCATCTTTTTCTTCATCAGTTAACTCTGGCCAATCTTTAAACTTAATATCAAAATAATTAAGATCTTGTACTGGATTAATTGGCATAACAAATCCACCACTCTTAATTATTGCATGTCTTACACTATCAAAAATATATTCATGACATCTTTGTAGATCATCTTTATCACTACGAAGAGGTACTCCAATAATTGCTTTATTCATATACTTCACCAATACTATTATACAAAAAAAGTAGTCTTTCGACTACTATGAAGGTAAACCTAAATCATATGGATTATTTACAGTACCATCTCCACCATAAATAATAACATTACTCTTTATATTTATAACAGGACGAATAATACCAGTATCTCTAACATTATACCAATTAGTTAAAGAACCATGCTTATTCATTGTCCATAAAGATGCTATTCTACTCCAAGAAGAGAAGAAAGACGGTGATGATGTCCATGTATAACCATTCTCACCATAATACATATAGAATCTCGTATTATAAACATCATATGCTCCACCAGCCATAACCACTTCATCTGCAGTTAATAAACCAATTGGTCTAGTTAACTCTTTAGCAGAAGATGAAATAGTAGAATTTTGTAATACGAATCTATCATTAGCATTTGGACAAGTAAGAATTGGTAATTTAGTATTAATAATACGATTCCATGCACCATAAAGTGTAGAAGGAACTAATGAGTATCCATTACCATTCCCTTGTTCTGAAGATAAAGATCTATCATTACAATATACTCCATCTGCAACATAATCAGAATATGGATTATTCTGATTATCCACTTCACCAGCAATATATGTATCATACCAGTTATTTAACATAGAAATTATATCAGCAGATTTATCATTAGTAACTGCATTATTATAAGATGTAGAAGAATAAGATAAATAATGTGCATTAATTTCAGAACTACTTCTTCTACTTAAAATCTTAATTAACACAGGGCAACCACTACTTAATGGATTATTACTAAAACAAGAATATATATAATTACCATCTAAAATATCATTATAATGAGTTTTCCAATCAGTATGTAAAACATCACCACTTTGTTCAGTACCAGTTAAATAAAATAATTTATCATTAGAGTCATACGTATAACTCTTACCAAAGTAATAATTTGATCGAGATTCAAAATTATTAAATATAGCGTCACTACTTTCAATCTCAGTTGTCGAAAAATCATCATCATTATACATCCATCCAACATAAGTAGGATCAGTATATTCACTATTAATTCTATAATCAAAAGGATGTCCACCATTATTAAGACTAGTATTATAATACATTAGTCTAACAGTGCCATCACCATTACGTCTAACTATTCTCCAGAATAATCCAGCATAATAAACATAATTATTTTTTACACTACCACGATAATAAAAACTATCACCTAAATCATCTTGAGCAAAATATAATCCATTATCAGTATCAAATACTTCGTATACAATACCTGATTCTTTCATAGTAGATGTAACATTATATTGATTATTTACATACTCTTCTGAGAAAATACTATAAACATATTCACAATTAGATGTATTATTACCATCAAAACAAGCATATTTATTTATATATGAAGTTTCATTAGAATCTATAACTGTAGAATAAGGATTTACTAATGAAAACTTACCAGTTGTACGATCAAAAGTATAAGAATCAGCAACTTGAAAAGAAGTATCTGTTGTATGAGTAGTTGTATCCAAAGCAAATCCACTCTCACGATAACTAATCTCAGGAGCTATCTTACTAAAATCAGGAGTTGTCTTAGCCTTAATTCTAGTTATAGCAGTACTAGTATTATTACTATATTGATCCATAAGTAACATACAATCACTTAATGTATCAGCATTATGATTTAAACAAAAGTTATTTTCAGGAACTATTATTGTACCTTCTAAATACTTAGATGCCTTAAAAAGTGCAAAAGAAGAAGGAGGTGAATAGAAAAAAGTTACAAAGAAAGCAAGTATAAGAATATACTTCAATTTCTTCATATTATTCACCTCCAACATTTATTAATTACTACTATTATTTGATGCATTACTTGATGCATTTTCTGTTACAGCTTGAACTGCGTCAATCTGTACTTTGTAATCTACTTGAGTTTCTAAATTCCCATCTCGACTTACATATATTTTAAATCTATTAGAATCCATATTAGAATCTAAATGACAATTTTCTATTCTAAGTGTAGAAGAATATCCATTACTAGATACCCCATTTTCATCAACATAAGAGAATTTTCCATTAGAACCCGTCTTATTACTAATTACTAAATCATAATCAAATGCAGTTGCTGTAAGTAATGTTTGATTACCATTAATTCTATAATTTTTAACAACTACATAAAAATACGGAACATTATTCTCTATATAAGAATCTCTTTGAATTATTTCAATATCACTAATCATTTCACCAGCTACTGTTGTAACATTAACATTAACAAGTCCTTTATATAAAGCAAAAGTACCCGGAATAATTAAAAATATTAAGACAAATTCAATAACTAATAATATTTTCTTTTTCTTTTTTTTATCCATCTTTTTCCATTTTTCTTTCATAAGAACCTCCTAAGGTGCAGATACAGTTTGCTCAGCCTCTGCTTTTAATGAAAGAGATATTTGTTGATTAGCCCAACTACTCTCATCTTGTTGTGTATAATTCCACTTCCAATAAATACGTTTAACTAACGTAGAACTAATATTATTTAAAGTAACATTTCCTGAATAACTACTAAATTCAAATACATAATTACTATCAGTATAAAGTTTAAGATTAGGTGGTAAATTTGAATTATTTGAATCTATTGTAATATTGTATTTAGTATCTACTTTAGTATTACGAAAATCTATACTAAATTGAATAATACCACAAGTACCAGGAACTACCTTAGTCATAGAATAATCATTTTGTGTAATAGTATCAGCTAAATCAATATTATAAGTACTTGTACTATCACTTATTTTAAAAGACCATGTCGCAACAGAAGCGCTATGATTAACTACATCAGTTTGCGTAGTGTATCTTGCATAAGTAAAAGGTACTATAACGACAAAAACAATTAAAAACCCCATAACGGTCTTTAAAAAGAATTTTGTCTTATGATAATTTCCTTTATTAACTCGAATATTCTTTTTATTTTTTATTTTTTCGTGAATATCAGAGTTAGGAATTTCTACATAAGTAGTACCCTTTCTCATAATAACACACCCTTATATTTTTATCTTATCCAGAATTTTCTGGATCTTCCGTATTTTCTGTGTTTTCAGTATTTTCTTCATTACTTTCAGTATTAGTATCTTCTTCTTCATAATCTCCATATCCAGAGATACGTAATGACATAGCATACTCTAAAGGAGAAAAATAACTTGCTCTACCTAATTCAGAATCATTATCTGCATCAAACCATTTCCACTCAAGAACATAATCATCTACTTCACTAGATTCAATACGATATGTTTCTAAGAAAATATCAGGTAATTTAGTCCATTGTTTAACAATCCACTTATCATTCTTTCTCATACGATAAAGCATATTAACATTAATAAAATTATCTTCTTCAAATGTTAAATTATAAACAACAGGAAAAGTAGTCTTATTTTGAACTTGGAAATGATATGCTCCAAAACTACCAGGAGCTATTAAACTTTGATTATTATATTGTGCATTTTTAAAAACATGAATAGTATTAGTAGAATCCCAAATCATTTCAGGATCAGCTTCTACTAATTCACCATCAACAGAATCAGTATCAACAACTGGTTCTATTACTACGTTTAAAGGATCTGGATCATCATTAATTGGTTCTGGATTATCTAACTCTTCATCATCTCCACCAGTAATCCAATCAATAAATTGATCTATAATTGTTCTAATTGGGCCCACTGGCTTCTTATTATCAGGCTTTGGTGTATCACCACCAGAACCATCATCAATTATGAAAACATCCAACGCTCCATCTCGATCTCCCGTATGATTATTGGAATAACCAACAAATACTTTAAACAAAATGAAAAAAGTAATTACTATTAATAAGATAATTACCGTGAGCAAAATAAATAATTTAGTTTTTCTTTTCATTTTTATATTCCTCACTTTATTATTTAAAAGGTCTAACGAAGTACATCGCTAGACCTTTTTGAGACAAAATCATAAAGACTATGATGATGAAACTACTTGAGAAACAGTAACAGATACTGGAATATCAATTGAACTTATAGTTGCACCAATCAATGTATCACTTTCATTGTATTGATTTTCATTAGCCCAAGCTATAGTAATAGGAATTGTAACAGATCTATTAGCAGCTGTTAACCAAATATTACCTTCATAAGTAATTGGATCACCACTATTATCTGTGAAATCAACTTCTACAGCATCTTGACCAGAACCAATTGTAACAGATAATTGTTCACAATTGTAAAAATCATTAACTAAATCAGTAGTATCAATAGTAATACTATATTCAACATCAACTTGTGCATCTGAAGCATCAAGAACGATTGATGATTGACCACTTACTCCAGGAGCAATATGATCTGCTAAAACGTTACCTGCTGCATTATTATTAGTCCATGTAAAATCATTTGTAGTGAACGTATTTGTTTCAGCAACGTCACCATCATTGTTAATACGAATAATCCAAGATGCAACAGTAGCAGATGAATTACCTGTAGCAGTAGTAATATAACGAGAATAAGTAACAGCAACAACTCCCGATGTAACTGCGACTAGTAAAAGAATACCTAATAAAACAAAATTTTTTCTTTTTTTCACAGTTTCACCTCCTTCAGATTATTTCGAGTTCTTTCTTTTCTTTTTTGTTACTTTTTTTCAATTCATAAATAAACCATGAGATTAGACATATAATAACAGTTATTAGTCCACATACTACTTTACCAATAGTACTTCCTAAGAATACAAGAACAAATCCAAGTTGAGATACCTTCTTAACAAATCTTCCCTCAACTGCTCCTGCAGGAACTAAATCAACGTCTAAACTTTTATTATTATCACCTTTCGTTTCAAAGTACTTCTTACCTTCCTTTTCAACTACTTGGATCACCCTATGAGTAACAATCGCATCATTGTTATCTCTATAAGATAAAATATCATTTGCCTTAATATCGTCTATTAAACAATTTTGGACAATGACTAAATCACCAACTTTAATGGTGTCTTTCATAGAATCAGATAATTCAACTAGAAATTTATAACCAAATATTGAATGTAAATTATCATCTTTCATACCAACACTGATAAAATATACATTTCCTACGATGATTAAAACTCCCAGTACTATTAGTAGATCGGTAACAATAGAACCGCATAACTTAAATAATTTCATTGTCCTACTCACCTCTACCTTATCATCACCTATTCTATAAAAATTATAACACATAAAGAGTATTTTGCAATGAAAAAAATAGACTAATTGTAAATTTACAAAAAAAAAGAAGGAAAACCTTCTATTTATTAATAACTTTATTAATATAGTCTTCTACTTCTTCTAATTTTATAGTTACTTGTTCCATTGTATCACGGTCACGTACAGTTACTGTTCCATTATTAATAGTTTCATCATCTACTGTAATAGCAAGTGGTGTACCAATTGCATCACATCTACGATAACGCTTACCAATAGAACCAGCTTCATCGTAACTAACCATAAACTTCTTAGATAATTCATGATATACTTCATCAGCTTTTTCTGAATGATATTTCTTAGTAAGTGGTAATACTGCTGCTTTATAAGGAGCAAGTCTTGGAGAAATATGTAATACTTCTCTTGTATCTCCACCTTCTAATTCTTCTTCATCATAAGCATCACAAAGTACTGCTAAGAATAATCTATCAACTCCAAGTGATGGTTCAACAACATATGGAATATATTTTTCATTAGTTTCAGGATCTAAGTACTTTAATTCAGTCTTAGAATGTTCTTCATGAACTGATAAATCGTAATTAGTACGATCTGCAATACCCCATAATTCTCCCCATCCCATAGGATATTTATATTCAATATCTGTAGTAGCTTTACTATAGAATACTAATTCTTCAGGAGAATGATCACGATAACGTAAATTATCTTTATTTAATCCTACTCTTTGTAAGAAATCTAAACATTTTTGTTTCCAATAAGCATGCCACTCCAAGTCAGTATCTGGCTTACAGAAGAACTCATATTCCATTTGTTCAAATTCACGCATACGGAAGATAAAGTTTCCTGGAGTAATTTCATTACGGAAAGCTTTACCAATTTGTCCAATACCAAATGGTATTTTAGCTCTTTGACTTCTTTGAACATTATTGAAGTTTACGAAAATACCTTGTGCAGTTTCACCACGAAGATATACTTTTGAAGAGGAATCTTCAGTAACACCCATATGAGTTTCAAATAATAAGTTAAATTGACGAATACTAGTAAAATCAGTTTTACCACATTTAGGACAAGGAACTTTATTATCTTTTAAGAATTTCTCTAATTTTTCATTAGACCATCCATCTCCTGTTTCTTTTCCTTCTGTAAAATCTTCAATTAACTTATCAGCACGATGTCTAGTCTTACAAGACTTACAATCGATTAATGGATCTGCGAAACTAGCAACGTGACCACTAGCTACCCAAACCTCAGGGTTCATAAGTATAGCAGCGTCTAATCCATAACTATTCTTTTCTTCTTGAATGAACGCTTTCCACCATTCTCTTTTTATATTTTCTTTTAATTCTTTACCTAATGGACCGTAATCCCAAGTATTAGCTAAACCGCCATAGATTTCACTTCCTTGGAATATGTAACCATATTGCTTACAGTAATTAACCATTTTTTCCATTGTGATTTTATCCATAACTATCCCTCCTTATATTTGTAAAATACCTCTATAGAATAAAAAAACTTCTAGAATAATGTAAGGACGAATCTAAGATCCGCGGTTCCACCTTACTTATTCTAGAAGAATCAGCTCTTATTCATACTGCTCGAGGTATTCCACACCTGTCATCACACTTATGCAAATAATATAATCTCTTTTTATATTAAAGTCAAGAACTTATTTTTAAAGTATATAGACTTTTACTTACCATTCCTATATAGTTTTTTCTACTTCTCTTGTACGAGAATAAAATAATTTTGGATTAACTCTTTTACGACTACACTTTTTAATTTTATTAGCTTTCCAGTAAGCAGTAATACCATTTACTGATTCAACTAATCTCGCAATACCAAAGACATCAAATAATAGTAATACGTTTCTCATTTCATCTTCAACCACTAAATAAAAACCGGTAAAAACACAAAGGCTGATAACTGAAATAACAAACATAACACAATCAAGCACAAAGATGTCTTTTTGCTTTCCACGATATCCCATAAATTTAACCCCCTAAATACTTTCGAAACCTTACCCCTTCAAAAGTGTACTAATTATATCATATTTACGAACATTTGTCAAAAAATAAGAAGAAAGGCTCTAATCTTTCTTCTCATATAATCTATTAATTTGCTTCATAAAGTCCTTACTTTTTATATAAAGACCTGTGTAATGTTCATAATATTCATCTAAGAAAGTATTAATTTCATTCGCTACATCTTCTGGTACATCTAACTTAGATATATTAGCTATTTCTACATATTGATACATACGAATCATTTTAATAACTTCTTCAGATACAACTCTTTGATTAGTATAACAAGCACCACATACAAATCCATGATCACTACTAGATAAAGAAACTATATTCTTAGTACTTCCACATAAACTACAAGCATCTAGTTCAGGATGTACTCCCAAATAATCTAGTAATTTAAGTTCTAGTATATTCATAAGTATAAATGGATTTAATCCATCTTCTATTTTTATTAATGTATCTCTTAATAAATCAAATATTTCACCATCATTATTTTGTCTTACTACTTGTAATACTAAATCTAATATATAAGAAGCATAACTAATCTTTTCTAAATCCATCATAGTTTTAGAAAAAGAATTAAGTAAGTCAACATTAGCTAAAGTAGATACTCCATCTTCTTTATAATAAATATGAAAAGTGCCATGAATTAATTTACGACTAACTCCACGAAGTTTACTCTTAACATTACGACAACCCTTAGACATAATCCCAATAAGACCATATTCTTTTGTAAGAACATTTAGTATCTTACTAGATTCACTATAGTTTACTTCACTAAGAACAATACCCTCGACACTTTCTAATTTCATAATATCTACTTCTTTCTTAATTTTTGTAATAAATTATAGTATTTAATATCTCCTGTTTTTTGAAATAAATCCCATAATATTTTTTCTTGTTTACTCATGTTAAAATCACCTCTATCTCTATAGTGGTGATTTTATGCTTCTTTATACAAAATTATTCATCTTCGTCTTGTAAACCTAACTCCACAAAATATTTCTCTTGGTCTCTCCAGTTCTTTAAAGTCTTAACAAAAGTCTCTAAATAAACCTTCTTTCCTAAGAATGCTTCCATATCAGCACGTGCTCTAGTACCAATCTCTTTTAACATAGAGCCACCTTTACCAATAATAATCTTCTTAACATTATCACGATCAACAACTACTAATACTTGAATATGTACACATTTCTTATTCTCTTCATAATTTTCTACATAACAAGTTACTGTATGAGGTATTTCGTCATGTGTTAATTCTAATATCTTCTCTCTTACAAATTCAGCCATTATAAATCTAGTAGTAACATTTGTAAGTTCATCTTCAGAATAAATACTATCCATCTCATTTAAATGAGACTTAATACTCTTTAATAACTCATCTATATTATTTTTACTCTTTGCACTTATTGGAATAATTTCTGCAAAGTTATATAAATCTTTTACTTCATTAATTTGTTCAAGTAATTTAGTTTTGTCTTTTACTTGATCAATTTTATTTAGTAATAAGAAAACTGGTATTTCACGATCTTTAATTTTATCTAAGATAAATTGATCTCCTCTACCAAATCCAGAAGCTGCATCTATTAAGAATAAAATAATATCTACACCTTCAGTATTATTGTAAGCTTTCTTATTCATTAAATTCTCTATCTTATGATTTGGTTTATGAATACCAGGAGTATCTACAAATATAATTTGAGAATCATCATCATTATAAATACCTTGAATAACATTTCTAGTTGTACCACTAACATCAGAAGTAATAGCTAATTTCATTCCTAATAAACTATTAAGTAATGTACTCTTTCCAACATTAGGTCTACCTACTAAACTAACAAATCCACATTTCATTGTAAGTCATCACTTCCAAACGGATAAGGACATAATTCTTCTACTGTATGATCCTCAATAACTCCTTTAGTAGAACAACAATGAACTATACAATCTTTATCAAATAGTTCTGAAATAACTTGTCTACATTGAAAACAAGGAGTTCCAACTTCACCACTAGAAACCATTACAAATAGTTCTTTAAAATCACCCTTTTTATATCCGTTACTGATAGCAGATAATATAGCACTACGTTCAGCACAAATACTTGCACCATATGCAGCGTTTTCTACATTAACACCAACAAACTCACGACCATCTTTCATTACTGCAATAGCACTTACTGCATAATGAGAATATGGACTATAACTGTTCTTTTGTAATTCGATTAACTTCTCTAACATACTACCTCCTAAAATAATTGAATAATCTTTGGTAAGAAGATAAGAATACCTCCAATCAAAGAAACCATACATAAAATTAATGTTGCACTACTTGCTGTATCCTTTGCAATCTTAGCTAAAGGATGTTCCTCTGTTGTAACTAAGTCGATTGTTGCTTCAATTGATGAATTAATCATTTCACATGCAGCTATTGCTCCACATATAAACATAATAAATAACCATTCATATAAAGCAATCTTTAACCAAATGCCTAATCCTACTGCTAATATTGTCGCAATAAGAATAATAATCATATTATGTTCATACTCTAATGCATAAATAATACCATCTAAAGCATGATTAAAGCTTTTCCAATATCTTTGTAAAGCTGTACCTGTATCTTTATTTCTTTTTGGACTACGACGTAATATTTTATCAAGGAATCTATCTAGTAATGCCATAACTACTTAGTACCTCCTCTTGTTTACCAAACATAACTTTTTCTTCTTCAGGTGTTTGATGATCATAACCTAATAAATGATAAAAGCCATGAACTGCTAAAAAGCAAATTTCACGCAAGAATGAATGACCATACTCTTCTGCTTGTGCTCTAGCCTTATCAATAGATATATAAATATCTCCAAGAACTCGAACATTTTCAGGTAACACCATTGTATCATCATCTTCTAAAGCAAATGTAATAACATCTGTTTCTCTATCAATATTTCGATAATTTTTATTTAATTCATGAATATAAGGATTATCTACAATTATTAAATTAAAGTTAATTCCTTCTAATCCTTCCTTTTCAATAGCAGAATATAACACCTTCTCTACTGTTTCTAGTTCAGGTATTTCTTCCCCTACTTGATTAAATATTTCAATTTTACTACTATCCATATACTCTCCTATATTAAAGCTATAATAATTAATAATATAATTACAGAAACCATATTTAAGAATAACTCAGTACGAAATACTGCAGGCATCTTCTCCCAAAACCTATGTAAGTAATGATAGATCAAATAACCTATATAACCACCTAATAAATTAAGAAGAATATCATCAATATCAAATACTCTACCTATTAATAATTGAACTATCTCAATTGCAAATGAAGTCACTAATGTAAGTAAGATAGTTAAATTAGGTTTATCATTTCTTAAATAATAACTTACAAAGAATCCATAAGGTAAAAATAATACTAAATTACCTAAAACGTTCTTCATAAATAAACGACTGCCCATATTATAACGCAAAATCTCTTTAAATGGAACAAAATTATTTGTACTCCAAGTTACATCATCTTGAAAAGTAACAATCTGGAATAAAAATAAAATATAAATAATAAAACTTAACATTAATAATTCTTTATATAAAACAATTTTCTCTTTATTTTTAACTAAATATGTAATTCTTACAGAAACAAGGACAACTATAGATATAACAATCATTGGCCAAGTAAGATTTATAAACTGTTGTATAGTACTATTAATATTATCTAACATCTGACTCCTCCTTGATAGATTTATTTACTCCTATTTCCTCATCAACTTTGAAGAATACCTCTACTATTATTTTACTATTTTTCTCTTCCTTTTTCAAAATTTTTTTCGTGATAATTCTACTATTTTTAGATAGTTTTAGTAATAACTTTTCTTCAGCTAATTTAACTCCATATTTATCAATATTATTAATATTAAAATACTTATCTATGATCTTAGTCTCCATAGCTTCAACATAATATAAGGACATAGGTACTATAGGATTATCTAATAATATAAATTCTTTTTTCTTATAAGTTTTAAAATAATTATTAGATTTAATATTAAAAAAATTATATCCAATACTTCTATGTATTCTTCCTGTAACATTTTCTTCATGATAATGTTTAGGTACTTCCACAGTCACTCGATACCAAACTTCACCATAAACATTACCCTTAGCACAACGTCTATTCATAATATCTTCTTTATTATGAATCTCACCACTTATTAATATATCTCCTTTTCTAACATATCTAGATAATGCAGTAACAACTTCTCCCTCATAAGCATCAATCTTAGTAATAAAAGCATCTTTACCAGCAACTATATTATTAGGAGTACATTTATCATTTTCTTTATCTTTAACTCTTTCAACAACAAGTACTTTATATTTAGAACCAAATGTCTTTATCTCTAACCATTCAATATTATCTCTTTCTTCATTAAGTATTTCTTTAACTACATTATTACGATAATCATAATTCTTCTTTACTCTAAAAGGAGCTATTCCATGTACTTTTAAATCTTCTAATACCATTTTTCTTATATTTAAATTACTAGTTTCAACTTCAACATCATATATAAAAGAACAAGTACAAATAAATAAAATAAAACATATAAAAAAAGAAAGAATAAAAAACCAATTATTTTTAATAAATAATTTACTATGAGAATAACCATATACATTTAATACTTCAACCTTATAAGTAGTTCTAATCTTCTTTATCTTTTTAAAATCATCATAAGATACAATTATAATATAGTCTTTATCTACTTTTTCAAAAGAATAAATAGAAATATCTTTTTGAATTAATAAATTTAAAAAATAATCACAATTCATACCACTAATACGAATACGATATTTAGTCTTCATAAACTTCAACTCCAAGAACATTTCCAAGAATAGAAACTTCATGATCCATTAGTTTTTCTAATATAAAATCATTTCCACTAAAAACTATTCTTTTATCATCAGTAAGAATTGAAATACGATTATTTTCTAAAGTAATTATCTTTTTGTAATTAATAATATGTAATCTATTATTGAAAATAGTATAACGAAATTCAGTATCATTAAAATAACGATTTATCTTATCTTTCAAAAAGATCACCTATCGTATTATATGCATAAAAAAAAGAAATACGAATTGTATTTCTTATAGATTTTGAAGTCTTTCACGAATTATAGTACTTACTTCTTTCATATCTGCTTTACCATTTAATTTAGTCTTAGCAAGTCCCATAACTTTACCCATATCTTTTTGACCTTCAGGTTTTACTTCTTCAAAGATTTCATCAATAACCTTAGCAACTTCTTCACTACTTAATTGCTCTGGTAGATAATTCATTAAAATATCAATTTCAGCTTGAGTTTGATCTACTAGATCTTGTCTTCCACCTTTTTCAAATTCAGTGATAGAATCACGTCTCATTTTAATTTGTTTATTAACAACTTCAATTAGTAATTCATCATTTTCTTCTCTCTTATGATCAATTCTTTCTTGAGTCATTCCTGCTTTAATCATACGAATTACTGTAAGTCTTTCTTTTTCATGAGCTTTCATTGCTTCGATCATATCTTTTTGTAATTGTTCAACCATAATCTCATCTCCTTACCCCATATTATACAATAAAAAGAAGATAAAAAAAATAGAGATTTTAATAATCTCTATTATTTGCACGATTTCTTTTTTGAGAATTCTTGATTCCCTCTTTTTTAGCAGCTCTTCTTCTAACACCTGGTTTATCGTAAGCTTCTCTTTTTTTCCATTCTGAAGGGACACCATCTCTTGCCACTTTTTGTTTAAACTTTCTTAGAGCTTGATCTAAATTTCCTCTAACAGTAACTTTAGTTGCCATTCTATCCCTCCCTTCGCTTTTAACTACCATGAATTATAACAAAGAATTATTTTATTTTCAACACATTTTATTGATTTTTTTAACAAAAAACGACAAAGTGAGCCAAATTTCGCAAGAAATTTCCTAAATAAATTCCACTTTGGTAGAAAAAAGATAAAAGAAGAGATAATAAAGGTAAACAAACTATCACTAAAAAGATTACTCCAACTACCTTAATTATTCGAGTGGACATAGGTTTCCTTCGCCTATTCTACGGATAGCAGAACCCAAACTATGACCAGCATCGAATAATACTTTTATAACATTCGTGAATGCATTAACCATACTAGAAGAGATACTTTCTCCTCCACGAATTTTCATTAGATCTTCATCTTGAATCACACTCATGAGCGACATTTATCTGGATTGGTTATACCT
>CAMJOB010000028.1 GCA_946407495.1 uncultured Bacillota bacterium
GCTGGGAGATGCTTGCAAGACTTAAAGTTATAAATACTTTTTTAACTACTTGCCCTACTGAAGTATTGCGTTGTACTTATACACTTGTGAAGGATGGTAGTTTGATTAGTCATATTAGTGTAACGATATATGAGATACTGATATCATTTACTATATCTTTTATTATTAGTTTCTTAATAGCTTGTATTATGTGGATGTATCCTACTATACAGAAAATACTTGATCCATATTTAACTGTTCTTAATTCATTACCTAAAGTATCCTTAGGACCACTTATTATTATATGGGCAGGTGCTGGTACTAAGTCTATTATTCTTATGGGTATACTAATTAGTATATTTGTTACTACCTTAAATCTATATCAAGCTTTTTATTCAGTACCTGAATATTACGTAACATTGATGCATAGTTTTGGAGCGAATAAAAATAAAATACTTAGATATGTAATAATACCTAGTAATAGAAAAAATATAATTAGTTCATTGAAAGTAAATTTATCAATGAACTATATAGGTGTTATTATGGGAGAATTATTAGTATCTAAAAAAGGATTAGGATACTTAATAAATTATGGTAGTTCTGTATTTCATATTAGTTTAGTTATTACTAGTGTATGTATATTATGTTTACTTTCATATATCATGTATTATTTAGTCGAATTATTAGAAAAAAAATAAAATATCTATTTAGATATTTTATTTTGTCTTAACTTAGTTTCTTTATAATCATCATAGTTACCTACATAGCTTACTAATTGTTTATCTTCTAAGTAAACTATTCTAGTAGCTACTTTATTAATGAAGTATCTATCATGAGATACCATTAAGATAGTACCATTATAAGAGTTTAATGCTTCTTCTAGTATTTCTTTAGTACTAATATCTATATGGTTAGTAGGTTCATCTAAAATTAGTAAATTATTATTCTTTTGCATTAAACAGAATAACTTTAGACGAATTCTTTCTCCACCAGATAATTTATTTAATCTTATAAATATTCCTTCACCATAGAATAAGAATTTAAATAAGGCACTTCTTAGGTTTTCTTCTGGACCATAGAAATATTTCTTTGCTTCATCTAATACAGTGATTGATTCATCTTCAAAAATTATTTCTTGTGGGATATAACCAATATTAATATTACTTCCTATTTTAATACTTGGATTACCTTTTAATATCTCTTTTATTAAAGTAGATTTACCTGATCCATTTGGTCCCATAATACAAACGTGTTCTTGGAACTGAATAAATAGATTCGCATTATGTAATAATTCTTTATCTCCAATAGACATATTAAATTTACGGAATTCAATTATGTCATTTCCACTTCTTTTATCAACATCAAAGTTTAATGGAATCTTTTTATCTTGAACTGGTTTATCTAGTACTTCCATTTTCTCTAATCTTTTTTCAATAGAAGCTGCACGTTTAAAGAACATTTCTCCACATGGGAATGCAAGTCTACCAAATTCTCTTAATCTCTTAATAGCTTTTTTCATAGCTTCTATTTGTTTTTGTTGATTCTTATAATCTTTAAACTCAAGCATTGTTCTTGCTTCATTTTCTTCTAGATAATAAGAATAATTACCATGATATATTTCTTCTTTACCATTATTAATTAAAATTATTTTATTAGCTACTTTATCTAAGAAATATCTATCGTGGGATACGATTAATACAGTTTTCTTATAATTATTAATAAAGTTTTCTAACCACTCTAACATATTAATATCTAAGTGGTTTGTTGGTTCATCTAATAATAAGATATCAGGTTCTTGTAATAAAATATAAATTAAGTTAACAATAGTTTTTTCTCCACCTGATAAGTCTTTATACTTTTTATCTACTAAATTATTAATACCAAATCCAGCAACAATCTTATCTACTTTAGAAGTTACTTCATAACCACCAATACGCATAAATTCATCTTGTAATTTTGTATAACGATTAATAGCTTTATCTAAAGCATCACCTTCAGTAGTACTAAGTTTTTCTTCTTCCGCTTTTAATTTTTCTTGTAGTTCATTAATCTTTTTGAATGAACTATATAAAATATCTTCTACTATTAATTCAAACCACTCAACTTTAGGTTTTTGTTCAAGAACTCCAATAGTAGCATCTTTTCTAATAAATATATCACCTGAGGTTGGCATTTCTTCTTTAGATATTAATTTTAAAATAGTAGTTTTTCCACAACCATTTTGTCCAATTAAAGCAACATGCTCTCCTGTTTTAATTTCAAAATTAACATCTTTTAATACTTCTTTATTTCCGAAACTTTTACTAAGTTTATTTAACCCTATTTCTATCATATTTACACATCCTTTAAATCAAAATAAAACCTATACATCTGTATAGGTTAAATACAGATGTAGGCACGACGAAAACATGACACCTACATCTATTTTTTATTAGTTAGATGTGGTGCCACTATATTGTGAATCCTTTTATTTGATTTGAATATAGTTGCATAATCTTCACTCCTCATGTGTACATTATAACACTAATTAGTTAATATGTAAACCTTTTTAGGTTGACATTATTTTAATTTATTAGTTTTTTGTTTTAATTCAGGTTTTCTATTTTTCATAATTAAAGCTTTTAATAATTTAACATCTTCAGGATCTATTAACTCTTCTAAAGATGTTTTATCTACATCTTTAGTTAATTCATTAAAGATGCCTAAAGATTTAGCTTCTTTTCTCATTTTTCTTAAATCTTGGAAGAAAGATATTCTATCATCATATAATTCACTATATAGATTAGAATAATCATCTTCTTTTAAATCTTGAGTTAAATCTTTTAAGAATGGATTTTGTTTTTCTACTATAGTAGATTCTTTTTCATTATCTAATTTCTTTTTATCAGGATAATTACCTACTATATAGGCTTTCTTAACAAATCCTACTTCATCACGATACTTACATATTTCTTTAGTAAATAAGAATGTAGCTCCATTTAATGTGACATCTAATCTTTGTTCATCATTACCAAATAAACTAGAAATAACTCCAGGTTCAACTATTCTATAATTAGATATTTCTCCATCAGTTTGAAAGTTTTCTTCAAAACGAATAGTCATATCTAATGTATTATCTGCAGTTGTGTCTATTACATCATTAAATCCTAATTCTAATAAACGTTTATGAAAGTCTATTAAATTATTTAATGAAGCAGATACTTTTATAGGATCATTATATTTATGATCAAAGTCAATAAATTTATCTAGACCTAACATGAATTCTTCATAACCTAGTTTTTTAATATCTTTTAAGATTGATTCATGTTCACGGATAAATGTTTTATATTTAAACTTTTCTCTTAAAGATAAATCCTCACCATTAAATACTACTTTTTTATCATCTTTACTCATACTTTTTTCTTCTATTGCTTGTACTAGTTCTTTGCATGAGTCATAATGTTTTGACATGTATTCATATACCTTAATAATTTTCTTTGTTCCGACTATAGTTTTGTACGCATGTATCTTAGCCATGTCCCCCACCTCGAGTTACATATTATACTACAATATTGTTTTATAGTCAAAAAAATAGAGTGCTTTTGCACTCTATTCTAAGACATTCTTTAAGACTATTGTCTTTAGTTTAGACATCTCTTCTAAGGTAGTTGAGATACCTTCAGTACCGATACCTGAGTTCTTCCATCCTCCGAATGGCATTTCTGCTGAACGGAAGAAACTTGCTCCATTAATAATAGCTCCACCTACTTCTAATTTAGTAGCTACTTTGAAAGCATTATTCATATCACTTGTAATAATACTTCCACATAGACCATATGTAGATTGGTTAGCTATTTCAATAGCTTCTTCAATATCATCAAAGACACAGATTGGAATAACTGGTCCAAAGATTTCCATATCTTTCATTACTTCCATGTCTCTTGTTACTTTAGTTAAGATTGTAGGTTCATAGAAAGCACCTTTTCTTCTTCCTCCGAATAAAAGTGTTGCTCCTTCATCTACAGTTTGTTTTACTTGTTCTTGTACCATAATAGCTGCTTGTTCATTAATTAAGCATCCTACTTGAGTAGTTTCATTCATAGGATCTCCTACTTTAATTCTACTTACTCGTGATACTAATTTAGAAATAAATTGATCAGCTATTTGTCTATGTACTAAGAATCTTTTTGATGCACAACATACTTGTCCTGCATTATATAATCTACCCCAAATTACTTCTTCTACTGCTAGATCTAGGTCTCCATCTTTATCTAGAATAAAAGCATCATTTCCACCTAATTCTAGAGATACAGGAGTAAGTGTTCTAGAAGCAGTAGCCATAGTTTCTTTTCCTACTTGAGTAGATCCTGTTAAACTTACTAAGTTAACTCCTTTATGACGTGCTAGTGCTTGTCCTACTACTGGTCCTTCACCTGATATACAGTTGATTACACCATCTGGGATTCCTGCTTCTCTTAATAGTAAGCAATATTTATGTATCGTTAATGGGTTGCATGATGATGGTTTAACGATAACTGAGTTTCCCATAATTAAAGCACTAGGTACTTTTTGTCCAAATAAATCGCATGGGAAATTAAATGGAATAATACAAGCTACTACACCAATTGGTTGGCGAATAGTAAATTGCATTGTCTTCTCAACTCCTGGTTCATTACCTGCAGGAATATTGATTCCATATAAATGTTTTGCTTTTTCTACATAAGCAGATACAAAAGTACGTGTATTAGCAACTTCTGCTCTAGCTTCTTTAATTGTCTTTCCAGTTTCACGACATAACGTGATTGCAAGTGTCTCTGCATCTCTTTCAACTAAATTAGCAAAACGTTCTAGAATTTTTCCTCTTTCATATAGAGGAACTTCAGCCCAATGTTTTTGAGCTTCAATTGCGGATTTAACACAAAAGTCTACATCTTCATCTGTAGAACTTGGAACAGTTGCGATTAGTTGATTATTAGCAGGATTTCTTACTTCAATGGCTTCTCCATCACTGGAATCAAATTCTCTACCATTTACTAGATTTCTCATGCTGAAAACTCCCTTCTAATTCTTACCAAATGCTGTGAATGATAACATTAATCCTCCACAAATATTTGCAGAATGTTCATCATAACCATATTCACCAAATGTAAATACTGTTATGAATGGAACTCCTTTAGCTTCTCTTACTAATTCTTTATATACTTCTTCTAGTCTATCTCCGATACCTAATTTTCTACCACCACAGTGGATTAGAACGAAGGCAGCTGGTTCTGTATATAATTGTTTTCTTACATCTTTTAGAGTTTCTCCAGTAGATTCAATTAATTGGTCTACTGTAGCTTCTAATTGGATAATTGCAGTTCCTTCAACTACTTTATTTCCTAATGTAATTGTGTCATCTGCTGTTGTTTTAGTACCCATATCGTTACCAAACATTGGATGACGAATTACTGTTAAGTTTCCTAATGGATCTTTAACTCCTAGTGGTTTAGTTATTGATTCCACTAAAAGATTTTGTCCTTTTAAGCTTTCTGGTTTAGTATTAGTCCATTGTGCATATTTCTTTAATGCAGAAATTCCATCGATACTAACTAGAGTACGATCATTTTTAACTTCTGTAATAATTCCTACATTCTTAGTTTCTTTATATGCACCTGTGTATGATGTTACTATTTCATTATCTGTATAGAAGAATGCAACAGCAACTCCATCACTAATAATTTTATCTTCACAGAAAATTTTCCAATTTCCCTCTACTGTATCATCAGCAGCACTTCCTCCAAAGCAAGGAACTCTTCCGATTACATCTTGAATACCCATTAAGTATTCTTCTTCCTCTTTTGGACTAGCGATCATGTAGAAGTAAGCAGGTGCTCTTGTAGTCTTAGCACTTTCTACTGCTTCAATTGCTACTTTTCTTCCGATGGCTCTTGGATCTTTTCCACCTTCATGACAAGCAACACCTACTGTCATGTCAGCATCATCTAAAACCATCATTCCAGCAAAACCTTCTTCACCGCTGATAATACCTTCTGGAGTAATGATTGCTCCACTACTAGTACATCCGATTACTGGAGCATCAAATACTGATTTAGCTCCTTTAACTACATCTTTTACATCATTCTTACATGAAGTAAATAGTAATCCTAGTTTTGGATTTAACATTCCTTCTGAAGCTCTTCCAGCAGAATGTGCTCCAGCGTCAAAACTATTAATATTTGTACTATGTCCTACTTTTGACTTTAACATGTTTTACCTTCTTTCTGCTTTTAATAAGCTTCTCTATATAGATTAGTAATGTCTTCTACAGTAACTTTTCTTGGGTTACCTGGAGTACATACATCTTCCATTGCTTGTTTAGCTAATGTTGGTAGCATTTCTTCTGGAATACCAATTTCTCTTAATGTTTGTGGAATTCCTAAACTTACTGATAAGTTCTTGATTGCTACTACTACTCTATCAATTGCTTCTTGATCAGTAGTATCTTCAATATCTATACCCATAGCATTTGCCATATTTCTAAATAATTGTGGACAAGCTTGTCCGTTAAATCTCATTACGTGTGGAAGTAATAAGGCATTAGCAATTCCATGAGGAGTATCAAAATAAGCTCCTAGTGAATGTGCCATTGAATGAACAATTCCTAATCCTACATTTGAGAATCCCATACCTGCAATGTATTGAGCATATGCCATTTTTTCAATAGCAACTTTATCTTTCTTAATTGCAGCTTTTTCTAGATTCTTATAAATTAATGCCATTGCATTAACATGGAACATATCTGGAATTAACCATCCAGCTTTTGTTATGTATCCTTCCATTGCATGTGTTAGTGCATCCATACCAGTTGATGCTGCTAACATTGGTGGCATACCATCCATTAAATCTGGATCGATAATTGCACATACTGGAATATCGTGTACATCTACACATACCATTTTCTTTGTATTAGCTTCATCTGTAATAACATAGTTAATTGTTACTTCAGCAGCAGTACCTGCAGTAGTTGGTAATGCAAATAAAGGTAATCCTTTATTCTTAGTATCAGCAACTCCTGCTAAACTAACTACATCATTAAATTCTGGATTAGTCATAATAATTGAAATAGCTTTTGCAGTATCAATAACACTTCCACCACCAACTGCAACGATACAGTCTACGTTATTGATGTTAGCTACTACTAATCCATCTTGTACATTTTTAACGGTAGGATTTGGTTTTATTCCATCAAATAAATAGTAACCGATTGTATTATGTTCTAATACACGTGTTACCATATCTACTACCTTTGAATCAAATAATGTTTTATCTGTTACTAATAAAACTTTGTGAAATCCTCTTGATTTGATTTCAGTTGCTAAATTATTTCTAGCTCCACGACCAAAATAAGATGTCTCATTTAAAACAACTCTATTTACCATCATCTAGCCTCCCTATTTTCTATCATTACCATTATATCAAGTATTTTAATAGAATAAAAGTGTTTTTACTACAATGAATGTAAATAGTGTTGATTTGCATTTTTTTAAGTTTTGTGCTATAATGTAAACAATGAAACCACTTGATGGTGTTCAGAGGTAATTTTATTCACAATTGCTGTGGGTAAAAGAAAAAGTCATCTATATGATGGCTTTTTTTGTGTCTTATTTTAATTCTGTTTGTGATTGTGAGTTTAGATTCATGTCTGCTCTTCTTCCATCTAAGTATGCATAGTATCCTGCAGCAGCAATCATTGTTGCGTTATCAGTACAATACTTCATTGGAGGAACAGTGAAATCTACACCCATTTCAGTAGTTAGATTAGTCATTGCTTCTCTTAATCCTTGATTAGCAGCAACACCACCAGCTAAGATAACATTTTTAATGCCTTTATCTTCAATTGCTTTTCTAACTTTTGTTGTGATTGCTTCAATTGCAACTGTTTGGAATGAAGTTGCAAGATCCGCTTCACGAATTGGATTACCTCTTTGTTCTTCATTATGTGCTAAGTTAATAACTGCACTCTTTAATCCACTAAATGAGAAGTTATAACTATCATCTTTTAATGGTACAGGTAATTTATATGTAGGTTTACCCTCTTTTGCTAATTTATCAATCTTAGGTCCACCTGGATATTCTAAACCAATAACTCTTGCTACTTTATCGTAACATTCACCAATGGCATCATCTAGTGTTCCACCTAATTTCTTAAATTTATAATGATCTTTCATTTCAATTATTTCAGTATGTCCACCACTTACTACTACTGCTAGTAATGGGAATTGCATTTCTTTTACTAAACTATTTGCATAGATATGTCCTGCAATATGGTGTACTGGAATAAGAGGTTTATTAAATACAAAAGCTAATGTTTTTGCAGTCTCTAATCCAATTAATAATGAACCAATTAATCCTGGACCATAAGTAATTGCTATAGCATCTATTTGATCCATAGTCATATTAGCTTTTTCCATACATTCTTCAAGTACCATAGTTACATTTTTAACATGGTGACGTGAAGCTATTTCTGGAACTACTCCACCAAAATCTTTATGGATATCAATTTGACTTGAGATTACTGTTGCGATTTCTTCTCTACCATTCTTTACGATAGAAACACTTGTCTCATCACAACTACTTTCGATTCCTAATATGTATGTATCTTTCATATTAATCCCTCTTTTCAATTCGTACTTATTTTAGCACAAAAGACTCTTATTTTAAAGAGTCTTTTTTCTTTCCATTAAAATACCATCTACTCCATTGTAATAACCTTTACGAATTGCAGTTTCTACAAATCCATATTTCTTATACAACTTAATTGCTGGTACATTATCTTCTCTTACTTCTAAAGTAATATCTTTATCCACAAGAGAAATCATTTTTTCTAATAATTTTGAACCTTTTCCACAATTTCTGTGGATTAAATTTATTTCTATTTGGTTAATTTCAGCTCTTTCATAGATATCACTATAGTATAGATATCCAATTATTTCAGCATTTTCCTTATAAACTAAGTACTTACCAAATGGATTACTCTCAAAATCTTTTTCCACAGTTTCTATGGATAAAAAAGAATTATTAGCTAATTCTTCTAAGTTTTCTTTTTTTAATTCTTCAATCATTATTGTTTACTCTCTTCTGCTTCAGTTAACTTTAAATAATCTGGGTTAATCGCATGAGGGTTAATGTCTTTTTTATCTTGGAATGTATTTACTACTCTTACTAAATCTGGATCATAGTTTTCTTGTTTTTCATATCCAGTAATTTTATCATTTGTAATAACTACATAATCATCTAATTTTTCTAATTCTTTATTCATATCATCTAGTGTTAAATAACTAGGTTTTAATACTACTTTGTTATCTTTATCATAGATAGCTCCAAAGACATATTTTCTTCTAGCATCTAACATAGGTACTTTATAAGTATTTGCATTACTACTTACAGCCATTGCTTCTAATGAAGTAATAGTTGTGATTGGAGTTTTTAAGCTCCATGCATATACTTTAGCAATTGTTATACCTATACGAATACCAGTAAAGCTTCCTGGTCCATCTACTACAATAATCTTATCGATATCTTTAGCAGTTAAACCATTGTTTTCGAACATTGAAACTATTTCTGGTAAGGCTTTTTCTGATAAAGTATGTCCAAAGTCTTTTTTTACTTCAGCAATACATTTATCTCCTTCCACAATTGCAGTATAAAGATAACTAGATGATGTGTCTATATATAATACTCTCATAGTACAGCCTCACATAGTTCTTCATATTCATAACCATATGGTGTAATAGTTATGATACGTTTATCTTCATCTTCTGAAGAATGTTTAAATTTAATATCTAGTCTTTCTTCAGGTAAATAATCAGGAATCATATCAGCCCATTCAATAATGGTTACTCCACCCTTAGTGTAGTATTCTTCAATTCCTAGATCTTCTACCTTTCCATCTAGACGATAAACATCCATATGATAAAGTGGAATTTCTCCAGAAGTGTATTCTTTAATAATATTAAAAGTTGGAGAGGTAATTTCTTCCTTAACTTCCATAGCTAAAGCGAAACCCTTTGTAAAAATTGTCTTTCCACAACCTAGATCACCGCGTAAACAGATTACCATGTTAGGGAACTTCTCAGACTCTATATTTTGTGCTAATTCAATTGTCTCTTCTTCAGAGTATGTTGTAATTTTATAATCCATCTTTCTCACCTACATTTAATTATAATCAAAAAAAAAGAGCATGACAACTCTATTGAACTTTTTTTACTTGATAGTTGTCAATAACTCTTATTTTCCTGCTACTGAAATGTTTTTAATGTATAGTTCAGGTGAAGCAGATGAGAAATTATAGAACTCTAAATCTTCTCCTACTTCTTCTACACTATGTAATAATTCATTGAATGTTGTAGTCATGACACATGGTTCAAATCCACATTTCATTTTTCCATCTTCAATGACAAATCCAAATATTTGTAGAGATATACTTCCAGTACTTACATTAACTGATGTACCTGATGAACCCATATAATCAGTTATATATAATCCATCTTTCATAGTCTTAAATAATTCTTCTTTAGACTTATCTCCAGGAGTTATATACATGTTTCTTGTACCTATTCCATCAAAGGCATTTCCAGTTGAAGTAGTATTTGCAAGTTTTGCTTCTTTAATGTTATAAAGATATGTTTTTAAAATACCTTTTTCCACAATATTCTTTTTAGTAGTTTGAATACCATCATTATCGAATAACTCTACTCCAGGATATTTATCATTTCTTGGATCTTCGATAATAGTTATTTTATCGTTCGCTATATTCTTATCTTTCTTATCTACATAGATAGATGTTTTTTCACGAATTGCATTCGCATGTATTCCTGACATAATCTTAGAAAGAATAGAACCAGCAACTGAACTAGATAAAACAATATTATATTTACCAGTTTTTAATTCTTTCTTATTAATCATTAATTCTGCTTCTTCAATAGTTTGTTCTACAATTTTTTTAATATCAATATCTTTTATCTTAGTCTTTAAAGATGAGTTAGAATGACTTACTAATTTGTCACCCTCTTCTACAAGTACTTCACAATAGAAATTATAAGACTCATTTGCTGTTGACATATCGACAGAATTTGAATTTACAATTCTTTTCTTATCTGCACTTCCGTAAAGGTCTGTTTGAATAGACTTAATATTTGTGTATTTTTCTTTATACTTATATACATCTTTTAACATATCTAAATGTGATTCTATTTCCACTTTATTTACAGATAGATTGTTGTTGTTTGTCGAATCAGTTAGATACTCATCTTCATAGTTAGAATCTTCATTGTCAATTTTTAATAATAGATAATCTACGATATTTTTATCTAAATAATCAGTATTCATTTTAACAGTTTTATTATTTTTTTCTGCTTTTATAGAATATGAATTATTATAACTAGAGTTATTATTCTCTAATTTATCATCTATATAAGATACTTCTATTTCATTAGATGTTTCTTCTATAATTTGGATATTAGTAAACTCTTGTTCCTTAGCATAGGAAATAAATTCTTGTATATTCATTATTCTTTACCTCCTACTAATATTTTTGAAACCTTGATTGTAGGTTCACCTATTGTTACTGGAATAGTTCCACTCTTACTTCCACAATATCCACCAGATATTAGTAAGTCATCTGAAACCATCTCAACATTCTTTAATATTTCTTTACTTGTTCCGATTAAAGTGATTCCTTTAATACGTTTAGTTAATTTTCCTTTTTCAATTAAGAAAGCTGAATCAACCGCGAAGTTAAATTCTCCAGTTCCTGGATTAACACTTCCTCCACTCATCTTCTCACAGAATACTCCTAAGTCAATTGACTTAATCATATCTTCGATCTTATCTTCTCCTGGAAGTAAGTATGTATTACTCATACGTGAAGTTGGTGGATAATTATAATCTTGTCTTCTTCCACAACCATTATATTCTTGATTCATTTTCTTTGAATTCATTTTATCCACAAGATATGTTTTTAATACACCATTCTCAATAAGAACATTTCTCTTTGTTTGATATCCTTCATCATCGATACAGTTACTTCCCCAACATCCTTCTAGAGTACCATCATCTACTAATGTTACTTTAGGAGAAGCAACTACTTTACCTAAATCTTCAGAGAATACTGATACTTTTGGACAAACCGATGTTGCCTCTAATCCATGACCACATGCTTCATGGAATATAACTGCACCAAAACCAGGACATAGAATTACAGGTAACTCTCCACCTTTAAAGTCTTCTGCATCAAGTTTTTCCACAGCTATCTTTGCACAATTAAGTGCTAGTTCTTCTAGATTATATTTATCTAAGAATTCATATCCTTCTCCTACGGCTTGATCAGTAAAACTCTTTTCTTTAATATCACCTTTTGTAGTAAACACTTGGCAGATAAAACGAGTTATTGTTCTTCTAGATTTAATAAATTTACCTTCAGAGTTCGCAATAGTAATATCTCTATCCTCTTCAATAAATCCTAATACTACTTGATCTATTAAATCAGAATAAGCTCTTATCTTTTTATCTAAATCTTTAAATATACTTTTCTTTTTATCCACAGGTAAGTCTTTATGTTCTACTTCTACTTTAGGATATACTTCTTCTAATTCATTTAAAGTTATTTTTTTAGTAGAACTTCCTTTTAAATTATGACTTAATTTCTCTGCTTCTTCTTTTAAGTTATCTAAATCTAATTTATTAGTTGAACTGTAATAGATATCTCCGTCTTTTTCAATTCTTAAACCTATTCCTCTAATAGTTTCAATATTAATATTATCTAGTTTAGAATCAATAAACTTATATGTTGTTTGTACATTATCTTCTTGGAATACTTCAGAGAAATCTGAACCTGAAGAAGATAAAGTGTTTAATAATTCTTCGTAGTCAAATTTTTTCATAGCAATATACCCTCCTCGTATCTATTACTATATCAAAAAAAAGAAGAAATCTAAATGACTTCTTCCTAAAAAAAT
>CAMJOB010000029.1 GCA_946407495.1 uncultured Bacillota bacterium
GTTTCAGATAATGGTAGATCAACAGGAAAACTAAGAAAAGAATTTCATACTCCAGCAGTTGGAGATATAAGACAAGTTATTACAAACTTATCATCTATTGATGATCCAATTAAAAAGATGATGAGTTATCGTTTTAAAACATCAAGTGATTTAAATGGACATGCTGTAGGAAACTTAATTCTAACTTCAATGTTAGAAATTACAGGTTCACTACAAGAATCAATTAAATGTTTAAGTAAATTACTAGATGTAAGACATACTATCTTACCAATCTCAGAAGATTCTGATTTAACATTAATGGGTGAAGATAGTGAAGGTAATATTATTGAAGGAGAAGAAGAAATAACTAAATCTCCAAATCATATAGAAAGAATCTTCTATAAGAAAGAACCAAAAGTATTACCAGAAGTAATTAAAGCAATTAATGAGGCAGATTTAATTATTCTAAGTATGGGTAGCTTATATACATCAATCTTACCTAACATCATTTGTAAGGAAGTACAATTAGCTCTAGAAGATGCTAAAGTACCAATCATGTATGTATGTAATGCAGTTACTCAACCAGGAGAGACTGATAACTTCAAAGTAAGTGATCATGTTAAATTATTTAACCGTTACTTAGAAAATAGAAAAGTAGATGTTGTAATCGCAAGTAATACAAAGATTGATAAAGAAATTGCTAAGAAATACGAAACAGAAGAACAAAAAGATCCAGTAGATATTGATTATGATGAATTAAAGAATATAGGAGTAGAGTTAATAGAGGACGATTTAATTATGGTAGAAGATAATACTATAAGACATAATAGTCTAAAACTAAGTGCTCATATTTTCTCTTATTTAATGAGATAATGTCATATACAACAAGAATTAAAGAAGAAATATCAACAATTACTAGTACCAAATCAGAAATGATTGCGGAACTATCTGGATTTATTCGTAATAATGGAACTTTATCAGATAATACAATTATTCTAACTACTGAAAGTGAACCTACTAAAAATCGTATGGAACACTTCTTAAGAGAAGCATACGAAGTAGAAAGTATAGTAGAAATAAAAGATAGCTTAAACTTTAGTAAAAAAGACTTATTTGTAATTAATGTTAATGATAAATTAGATTTAATCTTAAAAGATATTGGTTATATTGATGAAGAAGGTAGATTACTTGCTTCACCTCCAACTTATATAGTAGGTGCTAATGAAGAAATAAGAGCTTACTTAAGAGGAGTGTTCCTAAGTTGTGGAAGTATTAATGATCCAAAAACTTCAAGATACCATATGGAACTATTAATTGTTTCTCCAGAAGAAGCAGTGTTTGTTCAAAAATTATTAAATATCTTTGATTTAAATGCTAAGATACTAAATCGTGATAAAGGATTCATGATTTATATTAAAGAAGCAGAAAAAATAAGTGACTTTATTAAAATACTAGGAGCTAATAAAGCAGTACTATACTATGAAGAAGTACGTATCTATCGAGATCAAAAGAATAAGACTAATCGTTTAAACAACTGTGAACAAGCAAATATGGATAGAGTATTTGCCACTGCTAATGAACAATTAAAACAAATAGATATTATTGAAAGTACTGGTAGTGTAGAACTACTAGATGATAGAACACAAGTAGCGTTAGAATATCGTAAGAAATATCCAGAAAGTTCAATCCAAGAACTTGCAGAAATAATAACTGTTGAGACTGGTAAAAGTATTACTAAATCCGGACTAAATCACCGTCTAAGAAAAATAAAAGAATTAGCTGAAAGATTAAAGAAAAATAAAGAGAATAAATAATTCTCTTTTTTTGTTCTAGAATGTCAATTAGAAAAATATACATATTATTAAGCATTAATATATGATATAATTTAGATACAATAGAGGAGGTTATCTATATGATAGAGACCGTTCAAGTAACCATAAATGGTAAAAAAGTTGAATTAACTAAAGGTATTACTATAGAAGAAGTAGCTAATGAACATGCTCCTGAATTTAGGTATCCAATTCTTTTAGCTAAAGTTAATAATGTAATAACAGAGTTAAATAGACCAATAACAGAGAATGCTGAAATAGAATTCTTAGACTTAACTAGTCCAGAAGGAAATAGATGTCACATAAGTGGATTAACTTATATTCTTTTATGTGCCATAAAAAAACTATATGGAAGAAAAGCTAATATAGTAGTTCAACATTCTTTAGATAAAGGTATTTATATTGAAACAAACTTTAAAGTTAATAAAGATAAAGTAAAAGAAATAAAAGAAACAATGAATCAAATTTCTTTAGCAGCTATGCCAATTACTAAAGTAATGATTGATCGTATAGAAGCAATTAATTATTTTACTAAATTAGAAGACTATGCTAAAGCAGGAATATTAAAATATAATACAAATACTTATATTACTTTATATAGATTAGGAAATTACTATAACTATTTCTATAATCCAATGACTATCTCTACAGATAGAATAAAAGATTTCGATTTAACATATTTAAGAGATAATGGATTCTTATTAAGATTCCCAACAATCTACATCAATGACAAGATTAAAGAATATGAGCCACATCCTAATTTATTTGAAGTTTTCCAAGAATGCCGTGATTGGGCAAAAATAATGCATATAGAAAACTGTGTAGATTTAAATAGAATAGTATCTACTGGTAAAATTAATGATTTAATTAAAATAGATGAAACACTACAAAGTAATAGACTATTAAATGTAGCTAAAGAAATAGCACAAAAGAAGAATCGTATTAAAATCGTTCTTATCGCAGGACCATCTTCTTCTGGTAAGACTACCACTTCTAAGAAATTATGTATGTTCCTAGAAAGTTTTGGATTAACTCCAAGAGTTCTTGGAATGGATGATTACTTTAAAGAAAGAGAAGATAATCCAAAAGATGAAAATGGTAACTATGATTTCGAGTGCTTAGAAGCCTTAGATTTAAAACTATTTGATAAACAATTAGGACAATTATTAAAAGGTGAAAAAGTAACTATTCCAAGATATAATTTCATCACAGGTAAAAAAGAATTTGAAGATGAAATGGAATTAGGTAAGAATGACATCATCGTAATCGAAGGAATTCATGCCCTTGATGATAGAATTCTTACAAATATTGAGAGAAATAAGAAATATAAGATTTATGTATCTCCATTAACAGAATTAAATATGGATGATCATAACCGTATTTCTACAGTAGATAATAGATTACTACGTCGTATAGTACGTGATAATAGAACAAGAGGTTACTCAGTAGAACATACTTTAAAGATGTGGCCTAGTGTAAGAGATGGAGAAGAAAAATATATCTTCCCATACCAAGATGAAGCTGATTATACAGTTAATACTGAATTAATATATGAATTTGGTGTCTTAAAGACATATGCTGAACCATTATTATATTCAGTACCTAATGATTCAGAATATTATGAAGAAGCTAAACGTTTAATAGACTTCTTACGTTTATTCTTACCAATCCCTAGTGACGCTATCCCTGAAGAGTCTATTATTAGAGAATTCATCGGCGGAAGCTATTTTGAAAAATAATAATATCCACAATATCTGTGGATATTTTTTTGTGGATAAATAAACCTGTGGAAAAAGTTTACACAAGCAAAATGTAAAAAGTAGTCTACTTTGTTGAAACTAAAAAAATTAGATACTATAATTAAATCATGGAGGATTGAGAAAATGATTAAAGTAGCAATCAATGGATTCGGAAGAATCGGAAGACTTTGCTTCAGATTAATGGAAGAAAATCCAGAATTCGAAGTAGTCGCAATCAATGACTTAACCGATGCAGAACAATTAGCTTATCTTTTAAAATACGATACAAACCATAGAAATTATCGTATTGATGAAATTTCTTATGAAGATGATAAGATTGTTATCGGGGATAGAAAAGTAAAGGTATATGCAGAAAAAGATCCTGCAGCATTACCATGGGGTGATTTAGATATCGACGTTGTATTTGAATGTACAGGTCTATTCACTTCAGATGAAAAAGCAATGGCTCATATTAACGCTGGAGCTAAGAAAGTTATTATTTCTGCACCTGCAAAAGGTGACTTAAAGACTATCGTTTATAATGTTAACCATGAAACATTAGATGGTTCTGAAAAAATTATTTCTGCTGCAAGCTGTACAACTAACTGTTTAGCACCTGTAGTAGATGTATTAGACAAAGAATTTGGAATTAAAAAAGGATTCATGACAACAGTTCATGCTTATACTAATGACCAAGCAACTCTTGATATCGCTCACAAAAAAGGTATTAAAGCTCGTCGTGGACGTGCTTGTGCTGCAAACATCGTTCCAGCATCAACTGGAGCAGCTTCTGCAATTGGTTTAGTATGTCCTAACCTTGCAGGAAAACTAGAAGGAACTGCTATGCGTGTACCAGTTCCAACTGGATCTGTAGTAGACTTAGTTCTTGAATTAGGAAAGAACACTACTGCTGAAGAAATTAATGCAGTATTAAAAGCTCACACTAATGAAACATTAGAATACACTGACGATCCAATCGTATCAAGCGACGTAATTGGAAGACGTTGTGGTTCATTAGTAGATGGTTTATCTACAACAGTATTAGATGTTGATGGTAAACAATTAGTTAAAGTAGTATCTTGGTATGACAATGAAATGTCTTATACTGCACAAATGGTACGTACTGCTAAATACTTAATGAGTAAATAATAAGAGTGTAACTTCAGTTACACTTTTTTTGTGGAGAAAATGTCAAAAATAGTTCGTTTTTCTTTTTTAATAAGGATTTTAGTGTTATATTAGAAATAGATAGGAGGCTTGTGGCCATGAGAACAATAAAAGATTTAAATATTGATAATAAAAAAGTATTAATTAGAGTAGATTTCAATGTTCCAATGAAGGATGGAAAGATTGTAGACGATACCAGAATCGTTGGGGCTTTACCAACAATCCAATATGCATTAGATCATAATGCAAAAGTTATTTTAATGTCACACTTAGGAAGAGTTAAAGAAGAAGCTGACCTTGCTAAGAATGATATCGCACCTGTTGCTGAAAGTTTAGGAAAACTATTAGGAAAGAAAGTTACTTTCGTAAATGCAACTCGTGGACCTGAATTAGAAGATGCTATTAATGCAATGAATGACGGAGATGTTTTACTAATGCAAAACACTCGTTATGAAGATTTAGATGGTAAAAAAGAAAGTGGAAATGATCCTGAACTAGGAGCTTACTGGGCTTCACTATGTGATGCATACGTAAACGATGCTTTCGGAACTATCCACAGAGCACATGCATCTAACGTAGGAGTACCTACAAATATGAAAGAAAATTCTGCATTTGGATTCTTAATTGAGAAAGAATTAAACGCTTTAAGTATCTTAAATGATCCTGAAAGACCATTTATCGTAATTTTAGGAGGAGCTAAAGTAGCAGATAAGATTGGAGTAATCGAAAACTTAGTTACTAAAGCTGATAAGATTCTTATCGGTGGAGGTATGGCATTTACTTTCCTAAAAGCTGAAGGATACAATGTTGGAAAATCACTAGTTGATGAAGAAAATATTGATTTCTGCAAAAAAGTATTAAAAGATTATGCAGATAAAATTGTGTTACCAGTAGATACTGCTGTAACAAATGAATTTACAAATGATGAAGAATATCGTGTTAAAGATATTAATGATTTAGCAGAAGATGAGATGGGGTTAGACATTGGACCTAAGACAATGGAAATCTTTGAGAATACAATTAAGAATGCTAAGTCTGTTATTTGGAACGGACCACTTGGCGTTTATGAATTTGAAAAATATAAGAAACATACAGATGACTTATTACAATATATTGTAGATAACAATGTTAAAACTGTATTAGGCGGTGGAGATATTGTTGCAGCTGCTGGAGTAGCTGGATTAAAAGATAAAGTTTACCATGCATCTACTGGAGGTGGAGCTACACTTGAATACTTAGAAGGAAAGGAACTTCCAGGTATCGTAGCTATTCAATAAAACAAATAAAATAATAAAAAAGTAGGTGAGGGAATTGCATACAGAAAGTTTGTACATTGCAGATCCATATAATGAGAGTCACATCAGATTATTTACTGAGTTTGAAGAAAGAAATGGCGTTGAAAAGACAACTACCAAAGCGTGGGAGTCTTTGCGCGCTAGATTTAGTGAGGATCAATACAAAGAATTTCAAAAAGTTCAAAATGAGATAACACAAACCGTCTTTACTATGGAAAAAGATTCCGTAAAAGATAGTTGCTTCATCCGTGGAGAACAAGACATCAAGACTTGTGAATTGATTTTTGCCCCACTAAAAGAAGAACCAAAAAATAGACCTCTTATTGGAATTGTAAGTAATTACGCCCTAAACACATTAGGTATGGAACAAATTTATGTATCAATTGATCCAAATGATAAATATTTAAAAAATTGTCTAGAGACAAAAGGGTTTGAAGATATAGGAACAATAGAAGAAAGTTCAAATAATAAATTAACATTTATAAAAGTAAAAGAAGATATAAAGGAAGCAAGTAGAGTAATCTAATGGAAATATTAAAGACCATCAAGAAAAACACAATTCTTCTTCTATTTATCACATCTATAGTATTATTCTTTATCTTAAAAGATAACTTTGATGAGATAGTAAAAGCATTATCTTCCATGGATTATAAATATATCCTAATTGCTATCCTTTTTTACTTTGGCTATTTATTCTTCAAAAGTATAGCCAATTACAGAACAATAAATGATAAAAAAAGAATTCCACTATTAGAAGCATTTAAACATGATGTAATAGTACAATTCTTTAATGGTGTTACTCCTTTCTCAACAGGAGGGCAACCAATGGAAATATATATGTTAACAGAACATGATATCAAAACAACTAAAGCAGCAGATATTTCTATTCAAAACTTCATATTTTATCAAACGGCATTAGTAATATATGGAGTATCTGCAGTAACATATAATTTCTTTTTTCACATATTTCCTAAAGCGGAATTATTAAGAAAACTAGTATTACTTGGATTTGTTATTAATACATTAGTTGCTGTAGGATTATTATTACTATTAATATCTAAACCAATAACTAAAAAAATAACTAGTTTTATAATAAATGTTTTAGCCAAGATTAGAATAATAAAGAATAAAGAACAGTTTGAAGAAAAGGTATTCATTAAATTAGATGAGTTCCATGATGGAGCATCTGAGTTAAGAGAAAGAAAAGGATTATATCTAACTGGAGTATTATTACATCTAGTTAGTTTAACTTGCCTTTATATCGTACCTTTATTCATAGTTTATAGTCTACATGACTATACTAGTATTAGTGTATTAGAAACATTAACATCATCTGCCTATGTTCTATTAATGGGATCATTTGTACCGATTCCAGGAGCAAGTGGTGGAATTGAATTTGGTTTCATGCAATTCTATGGAAATTTTATAGGTGGAAGTGTCTTACCAGCAATTCTTATTGTATGGAGATTTATCACTTATTATTTCCCTATGATTGTAGGAGCTCTAGTATTTAGTTTAGAAAAGAAGGTGAAAGAATGAGAATTGGATTGTTTACCGATTCCTATCCTCCTTATATTAATGGAGTATCAACATCAGTTGCTATGTTAAAGAAAGCCTTAGAAAAACAAGGACATACTGTATATGTAGTAACAGTAAGTAATCATGCTCTAAGATATGAATATAATGAGAAAGAAAGAATATTAAAGATACCTGGAATACCTATCGGAATCTATGATTATCGTATAAGTAGAATTTATCCAGTATCTATGATTAATAAAATGCGTAATTGGAAACTAGATGTTATCCATTCACATACTGAATTTGGAATAGGTATACTTGCAAGATTAGTTGCAAAACAATTTAATGTTCCATTAGTTCATACATATCATACGTTATATGAAGATTATACTCACTATATAACTCATGGATATTTTGATAAATCAAGTAAAAAGATTGTTGAATACTTAACTAAGTTCTATTGTGATAAAACAGCACATGAGCTTATAGTACCAACTAATAAGATATATAAATTATTTAAAGATAAATATGAATTTACTAAGAATATTCATATTATTCCAACAGGAATAGAAGTAGATCGTTTCTTTGTAGAGAATATTGATAAGAAAGAAGTAGAACAACTACGTAAGAAACTTGGATATAGTAAAAAAGACTTCGTTATTCTATTTGTTGGAAGACTAGCAGAAGAGAAGAATGTAGAATTCTTAATTAATGCTCAAAAGAAATTAGTAGAAAAAGATAAGAATTATAAATTACTAATTGTTGGAGATGGACCTGATAAAGGTAAATATGAACAATTAGCTAAAGATATCGGTATTGGAGACTATGTTTACTTCAACGGTAAAGCAGCATGGGAAGAAATACCAATCTATTATCATGTAGCAGATTTATTCGCAACTGCATCAACTTCAGAAACACAAGGATTAACTGTAATTGAAGCTATGGCTTCAGGTACAACACCTCTATGTATTAGAGATGAATCATTTATAGGTACAGTAACTGATGAATTAAATGGTAGAATCTTTGATAATGAAGAGCAATATATTTCTGAAGTAGAAGAACTATATAAAGATAAAGATTATCGAGATAAGATGAATAATCAAGCAAGAATTCAAGCAGAACATTGTAGTTCTAGAGCTTATGCTTCTAGCGTATTAGAAGTCTATGAAAGAGCAATGAAGGATAAAGAAGCAGAATATCGTTTCGGATTCCTTTCAAAATTATTTAAGAAGATCAAAGGAGAGTAATTATGATAGTAGCTTTAAATAACAAAAGTAATTTAACAAAGGACGAATTTCTAAAATACCAATTCGAACTTAATCATGTAGAGACTAATCATTTAATGATTCTATGTCCATCTATTGTGCATATTCCTCTATATACAGAAAGTAAGATTAAATTAGGTGCTCAAAATGTTAGCTGTACTGCTAAAGGTGCACATACAGGAGAAATATATGCAGATCAATTAGTTTCATATGGAGTAGAGTATTGTATTATTGGTCACAGTGAAAGAAGACAAGACCAAAAAGAAAGTGATGAAGAAATTCATGAAAAGGTAGAAAGATTATTTGAAGCTGGAATCACTCCAATTCTTTGCTGTGGAGAAACTAAAGAAGAAAGAGAAGAAGGCAGAGAAAAAGAAGTAATCGGAAGAGAACTAGATATTGCCTTAAATGGAATAAGTGAAGAAGATAAAGCAAGAGTAATTATTGCTTATGAACCAATCTGGTCAATTGGAACAGGTTTAATCCCAACTAATGATCAAATAATTGATATTATTGATTTTATTAAATCTAAATATAATTGTAAGGTTCTATATGGTGGAAGTGCCAATGACAATAACATTGATGAGTTAAAACAATGCGCTTGTATCGATGGATACTTACTAGGTGGATTAAGTTTAAAACCAGATAACTTAAAAGTCTTCGTAAATAAATTGTAAACGACAAAATTAGAGCGCTTGCGCTCTTTTATTTTGTAGAAATGTGTTATACAATGATTATGCTATGTAGTATTTAGATAGGAGACTAAATGAACAAAATTAACTTATTAGTAATTGATGATTCTAAAGACTTAGTAGTAACAATGAATGAGTATTTTAAAGAACACTCAAACATAATAATTAAAGAAGTAGCACATGATGGTGAAGAAGCTATTAGATTAATTCAATCTAAGAAAGATGAATATGATCTAATTCTTATGGAACCATTTATTTCTAGAAAAGATGGCTTAAGTATTCTAGAATATATGAAAGATAGAAGTATAGATAAGCCAGTAATAGTATTTAGTAGTGATAAAGACGTAGAACTAATGAAAAGAAAAAAAGAACTAGGAATACGTCATTTTTTATTGAAACCATTAGAACTAGATATCTTAGTTAAAAGAATTCAAGGAGTTATGGAAGAAGAATATAATGATAACCCTGTTGAATTAGAGATAGTAGAAATACAAAAACAAATAACTAAGGTAATTCATGATTTAGGAGTACCTTCTAATCTTAAAGGATATGGATATATTAGAGAAGGAATACAATTAGTTTATTATGAACCAAATCTAGCTCATAGTATAACTAAGAAACTATATCCAAAGATTGCCTCTAAATTTGAATCAACTATAGCTAGAGTAGAACGTTCTATGCGTCATGCGATAGAAGTAAGTTGGAATAGAGGTAACTGGGATAGAATGGAAGAGATATTTGGTTATAGCGTATCTATAGATAAAGCTAAACCAACCAATTCAGAGTTTATTGTAACTATTGCCGATATGTTAAGATTAGAAAATAATAGAGGTAATGCATAGGTGCTTAAGCATCTATTTTTTTGTGAAAAAAGAGTCACTTTAATTGACTTTGGCTTCAAAAAAAAGTATACTTATTTTAGAAAATATGTAGGGAGGACACACAATATGGAACGAAAAATAGAAATATTTCTTAAGAAATGGAAGAAAGATGCATCAGGAAAACCAGCAATCATATATGGTAGTAAGCAAATTGGAAAGACTTTTACAGTTTTGAAATTTGGTGAGAAAGAATATAAGAATGTTGTTTATTTTAACACAGAGAATAATCCCGAAGTAGAAGACCTATTTAAGAAAGAAAAGGCCATTGATAAAATTATCGTTAACTTATCATTAATTTCAGGTGAGACAATTCTAAAAGAAGATACTTTAATCGTACTAGATAATCTAGTAAATGTAGATATTGTTAAAGGTATGAAATTATTTGGTAGTGATCATAGTGCATATAACATCATTGGAATTACTTCTAGAAGAGAAAAATTAAATGAATTTAAGGGTGAAGAGATTCAGTTTAAACAAATGAGTGAGATGGATTTTGAAGAATATCTATGGGCACATGATGAGAGAAACCTAGCTAACTTAATCCGCGAATCATTTGAAAAGAGAAAAACTTGTCCATTCCATAAAGTAGCAATGGATCTATTCCATGAATATCTACAAACTGGAGGATTCCCAGAAGCAGTAGCAGCTAAGATGGATGGTAAGAGTCAATATGAAATAGATGCAATTATCCAAAAGATACTAGATGTATATAAGAAAGAGATATCACTTGCTGATACTCTAATTGATATAACAAGAGGAATTGAAGTAATTAACTCTATTCCACATCAATTAAAGAAAGATAATAAGAAGTTCCAATATGGAGTAATTGGAGCAGGTAGACGTGCTAAAGAATACGAAAGTACAATTAATTATCTAATTAATAACCAATTAGCATATCGTAGTTATAAGATTCAAGAAGTTAAATCACCATTAAGTAGTTGCAAAGATAAAGATAGCTTTAAATTATATCTACCGGATGATGGATTATTATATTCAATGTTACATTTAAACTACAAACAATTTATTACAAACGAAAGCTTAAAAGAAACATTATATGAAAATCATATTGCTAAGACATTAGTAGAATCAGGTTACGCTCTATATTATTATCAATCTGATGGAAAAGCTGAAGTTAACTTCGTAGTACAAAATAGAATGGGTAAGATTATTCCAATGGAGATTACAACAAAGACAAATTCAAAAGCAAAATCATTATCAGTATTTATGAAAAAAAATCCAGTAGAAGAAGCTTATCGTATAACTGAGAATAACTTCCAAACAAAGAAAGAAGTTCGTTATATACCAATCTATTCAGTATTCTGTTTAAATACAACAAAGGTGTAAAAACCTTTGTTTTTTTATTGTTCTAATCGAATTAATGTTCTATAATTATTGTAAGGAGGGAACTATGGAAAGAATTATATTTCACGTAGATGTTAATAATGCTTTTCTATCTTGGACAGCCATTGATTTACTTAATCAAGGGTATGAGATAGATATTCGTACTATTCCCTCAGTAATAGGTGGGGATGAGGAAAATAGACATGGTATTGTTGTAGCTAAATCTCCAGTAGCTAAAAAGATGGGGGTAAAGTCCGCAGAACCAATCTTTCAAGCTAAAAAGAA
>CAMJOB010000030.1 GCA_946407495.1 uncultured Bacillota bacterium
GATCTTCATCTTGAATCACACTCATGAGCGACATTTATCTGGATTGGTTATACCTTCTAATACACCACATAAAAAGACTACTACGGCAGCAATACCTATAGCACCCCATACACTCAAAGAAAATCCCCCTTTTATATCTGATAATTCTGCATCATTAAGTTTTTCCATCCAAATCATCCTTCCATATTATTTCAAATATATGAATAAATTTTTCTTTATTTAAAAATAAACGAATCGTTGAAATATCTCCTATATGAAATTTTGTTTTACCTTTAATAGATAGTTTAAGAGAATAATACTCTGATATCTTAGAGACTTCTTCTATTTTATATGAATACTTTTTATGATCTAAATATAATGTAGAATTTTCTATAAGTAATTTATAATCACTTTTCGATACAAAAATATTAATAGAATTAGAATCATTAAAAACACCTTGAATACTAAGAAATTTATTAATAGAAGTATTCCAAAAAAGTATAAAGGTCAAAATGAACAATAAAGTAAGGATAATAATGAAAAAATATAAAGAATACTTCTTCTCATAATTCTTATGATTCATAAATAACACCTTTCTCAAGTTTTAAAACTCTATTAAAGTGCTTTTTACAATTCTTTCTGTGACTAATTAATATAATTGTCTTATCATTCAGATACTCAATAATATCTTTAATAATTTGATTAGTTAATTCAACATCAATCTGACCAAAAGCTTCATCAAAAATATAAATACTACTTTTACGTAATAAACTACGTGCTAATATTATTCTTTGTCTCTCACCACTACTAAATAGAAAACCATTTTCTTCTAACATAACTTGATAAGAAGAGAAATTATCCCCAAATATTAAGTTAACTCTAGTAATCCTAACTACTCTCATAAACTCTTCTTCTGATATATCTTGATATAAACAAATATTTTGATAAACAGAATCATAATATAACATCTCATTAGAACTAACATAAGTAATATAACGACGTAAGTTTTCTAAATGATAATGATTTATATCTATACCATTAATGGATATACATCCAAAAGGCACTTCTATATAACGAAGTAACATCTTCATTAAAGTGCTTTTTCCACATCCACTCTTTCCATATATAAATACTTTTTGTCCATAAGGAATATTTAATGATAAAGAATCAAATATTACTCTATTATTAATAGAATAATATAATTTAGAAAAACAAACATCTCCACTACAATCATATTTCAAGTAGTAATAACTCTTTGAAAAATTTTCTTTCTCAATAGTAAATAAATCATTAACCCGATTAAAACAAATATTAAAATCAGTTAACTTTTCAAACACCTGAAAAAATCTTGTAGTCGCATTAAGTAAATAAGAAAAAAATGTCTGATATATTATGAGAGTTGACAATGACATTTTCTCCTCAATAACTAAATAAGCACCTATAGTTAATACAATAATAGTTAAAAGATTATAAGCAAATAATTGTAGATTAGAATCAATTGATAACAAACAATAATAAGAATAATTTTTCTCTAATAAGTGACGATATCTTAATAAAAACTTATCATAAAATCTTTTTTCTAGATGACTTCCTTTTGTAGTATCTACATTACTAATAGATTCAATCATAGAAGTCTCTATCATATCCTCCAATTTTCTAATATTTTTATAATCATTTTTCTTTTTCTTTCTTCGAAGTAAGGTATAACATAAGAAAATGCAAAAATAACATAGGTAACATAAAGAAAGAATACTAGAATAATGAAACAATAATATAAAAAACATAATTATTCTAAAGAAATCAGATAAAAAATAATTAAGAAATGAAACAAGAAAACTTTTAATAGTATTTAAATCATGAAATCTCGACAACACCTCACCAGTAGTTCTATTTTTGTAATAAAAATAAGGAAGTAAGAGAAGCTGCTGAAACGTAAGAAAAGTAATTGATTCATCAAATTTAAAAAGAATCTTATAAAGAAATCGATCATAAACTAAATGAAGAAAGAATAATAATACAGTTAAAAGAAATATACATTGTGCAATAACCGGAATATTATTCATAACAGAATAATTAATAGCATAGTTAAGTAAATATTTAAAGTAAAACGAAATCAGAATTTCAATGATTAAAAGTACGGAAGTGAATGAATAAATAAAAACGAAATATTTTTTTAGATAGTGTGTAAATTGCTTATATAAAAGATTCTGATTTTTTATTACAGGCAATTTCTTTTTTGCTTTTAAAAATATATACTTTCCAGATGACATTAACAAGAATTCACTTTTTGTAATTATTCTCTTTCCTTTGGCAGGATCCATAATTATAACTTTATTCTTTTCTAATTTGTATAAAACAACAAAGTGTTGATAGTTCTTGTTCACATGAACATGAGCGATACAGGGTAAGTTATTATCTTCTATTTGGTTCAAGTCGCCCTCTGCTCCATAAGCATCAAAACCAATTTCCTTTGCTGCCTCAATCAAGTTGAAGGCTGAAACTCCATCTTTGTTAGTATTAGTTATCTTTCTTAAGTATTCCTTCGATACATCTCCTCCAAAAAAACGAATGACACTAAGAAGACAACAAATACCACAATCTTTTATTCCATCCTGCAACACTATTTTCATACGCTTTTCTCCCACCTCCTAACTATATTATTCGTAATAAGAAATGGTTTTCCGTATTAATTATTAAAAAAAAATAAAAAAGATATGCAACTACATATCTTTCTTAATATAAAACTCTTTATTATGACTTCCATCACTAAAATTTATAGAAGTACTTTCATCAACAATAGCACCACTTAAAATATAATGAAAATCAGAATGAGGATCATTAATAACTGTTCCTCTTAAATCTACACCTTTAAAATTAGTGCTAACACTAAAAGGGATTATATTTTCTTTTCTATCAACATCTCCAAAAGTGCAGAAACTTAAATCCTTTTTATATACCTTTTGAGGATTAAAAGAAACATTAGAATCAGTGAAATCAATACCTGAAACATAAACATTGTCAAAAGGTACTAAAGATAAATCTATATATTTAAGAAGAGGAATAAATGTCTTCTTAATCTCTAAATGATCATTCTTTTTCTCAAATAAAATTGAATAATCATCTAAAACAATTCTTTCGTAATTTTCTCCAATACTCAAAGAATTAGCTTTATTGATAAGCCCACCTATTTCATTAATAATTAAGGCAAGATCCCTTTTCTTAGCATCTTCAAGTTTTTCTGTTTTTTTTATCTTATCAATAACATCAGAACTAACAGTTACTTTATTAAATCTCTTTCTAAATTTACCAAGAAGACCTCTATTAGAATAATCATAAATTGAATCAACACACCACTCAGGTAAATCTAAAATATTAACATAACTATTATTCATAATTTTTCTTTCATTAGTAATAAAGTATTCTATAGCTCTTGAATTATTTGATTTAAAATCATTAGATTTAAAATAGTAATCTTTTACAACACGAAATGCCTTATCTTCATCAGAAACAGATGATAAAGCTATACAAAAACTATTAAGATCTAATAAATAAGGCAATCCAATTACTTCAACATCTTCACATTTTTTAGTTTTAAAATCTTTAAATTCCCTTAAAAGAAAAATAGATTTTGTAATTTCCTCACAATATTTTGAAATAATTGAATCATATATTTCTTTACGCTCTTGAGATTTAATTTCTACCGCAGGAACTACACAAGAATCTTTTAACCCAAAATAATAATAATTATCTTCAAAATAAAGAAAAGGAAAATGTGCTAGCATCACTAAGCAATCTTTTTCATAATCATAGTATTCAACTGAATAATCAACTATAGAATTATTTTTAAGATAAAAAGAATTTTCCAAATAATGAAATGCAGCATTATATTTTTTTTGCATATAGCAACACGAATTAAATAGTTTTTTTAATGAAACATAATTACTGCCATCAAAAACTTGATCTAGTTTCATAAGAATAATACCCCCGCAATTCGAGTACTTATAATACCAAATGTACAATTATTAGTCAATTTAAGCACAAAAAAACATACCATAAGGTATGTATTTTTACAAAAATGGTGTCCGCGAGGCGACTCGAACGCCTGACCGATCGCTTAGAAGGCGATTGCTCTATCCAGCTGAGCTACGCAGACATAATTCAACTGACAAATAGAATTATATAATAAAAGCCTTGATTTTTCAAGTACTTTTTTTGCTTTACAAGCATTTTTTCTCAATATTACCAACATTTTTGCCTTCTACTTGGAATAAAACCATAGACACATCATAATTATCAAATACAGAATAAGAGATACAATATAGTACTTCTTCTAACACTTTATTATTAGAATCAAATAGAGATTTATTAAAATTAAGAACAAAAACATCATTCTCTTCTCTAGAGTTTATTAATTCTAAATCTCTATTAACTACACTAACTAAATCAATAGAAGAATTAGAAGATAACTCATCTATTACTATATTAATCTTATCTCTTGAATCATTTAAATATTTAGTAACAGGAACATAGTAATTATTCCCATCATCATTAGTCATATAATAAACAACCACTCTATTAACATCATCTCTACTATTAATTTCATATGAAGGATTAATAGCTATACTCTTATCAAGAATCTTAGGATAATCTTTTAAATATTCACCTTCTACTAAAATAGTAATACCTTTAATATTATTAAATTCCATTAAACTATAAACAATAGAAACAACACTACTATTAAGATCATTAGACTCATATAAATCACATGATAAATCTATAGTTAAATAAAACTCATCATAATAAACATTTAATACTTCTAAAGAATCTTCCAACAAACCAACAAAAGAAGAATCACTACAATTACTAATCTTTAAATAAGAAATTACTTTTCTAACATTTTCACATAAATCATTAGAAGAAAGATACACAGGTTTCTTAACAAAATAACCATTATCATTTAATAAATAAATTGATGTATTCCCAACCATTGTTACATCTTCAATATTGACCATAACAGGTATAGTTTTATTAGATAAATTAGTTATTGTTGAAACTACAAGTATTAAAAACAAACATATAGTTGTACGAAATATCTTTTGAATACATTTTCTACGTATCATTATCTTCACCTAAAAAAGTATATGAAAAAAACGTACTACTTAGTACGTTAAATAGATATTTCATTAAGTTTAATTAATTCAACAACTGCACCACTTCTACTACTACTTCCTAATTTTTGTATCACATTAGAAATATGATTACGAACAGTCTTCTCACTTATATTAAAAGTATCCGCAATTTCCTTAGTAGTATAATCTTGAATTAATAATTCAAATATCTTCTTTTCTCTATTAGTTAAAATAGAACTAGACATTTATATCACCTACTATATCGTATGTGAATATAAAAAAAGTGCTAACTCTTTTGAAACTTAACAGTTATATTCTGTCTATAATCATAATTTTCTTGTAATAGTCTCATTACTTGATTAGCCAAAGACTCATTATGATTATCAGATATACAAACACAATTAATATTATTATTCTCAATTTTAACAAAACAATCTAATCCTAATTTATCTTTTATTTTTAATTCACTATCTTCTTCTCTAGATTGTACTTCATTAAGATATTTTAACTTTTCATAGGCATTATTCTTTTCTTGATTAGATTTATTAGAAGTCATTTCTTTTTGTAATACTTCCATTTGTTCTTGTCTTTCTTCTTGTAAATTAACTCTTAATGCCACCAAACTATTTGCTTCTTTAATTGTACTAACTACTTCAGAATCACTATCATTATCAGGAATAGTAGCTAATAAATCATTCGGAATAGTAACATAATAAATACATAAAACAAAAATAATACTTAATAACGTAAAATACCACAAATGTCTTTTTTTCATATTCTCTTCTCCTCAAAAAAGAATATGCACAAAATAAAAAAATTAGTACACAAAGTACTAATTTATTTTAGTTCCACAACTTACGCAGAATGCATCGCCATCTTCAATCTTAGCTCCACATTTTCTACAAAAATTAACTTCTGTTTCTTCTAACACTTCTGTTTCACGTACATTTTTATTTGTATTATTAGTTCTATTTGAAGTATTATTTTTAGTTGTATTTTCTTTATTAAATAATCCTAAAATCCAATCACCTACTGGATCACTCATAGGTGTAGGTCCTACATATTCAGTTTTACCAAAACCTAAAATACAATTAAAGATAAATGGTAAGAAAAATAATCCAATAGCAAAATCTTCATTTCTACCAAATGATTTTGCAGTACTTACACACATAATAACACAAAAATAAAGCATTGCCATTCCATCAATTATACTTCCAATACCAGGAAGAGCGTTAAAGAAAGTTGTCGCAACAAGAATAAGTAACCAATAAGGACTTACTCCAACTATAGTACATAATGTATACACATTATAGATTGGAATAATACTTTTCCATCCTTCTTCTCCTGCTTTTTCAAACATTTTCCATAAACCAATAATTGAAATAACTGCAACAATTAATGAGAAAAACATAATTGCTAATAAAAACAATGCTACAAAAGCTAAAATTTCCATATCACACTACTCCTTTATTATAGAGTCAACTGCTTTCATTAACCCTATCTTTCCATAATCATAAGTTAATCCACCTTGCATATAAGCAATATAAGGTGGACGAATTGGTCCATCGCAAGATAATTCAATAGAAGATCCTTGAGTAAACGCACCAGCTGCCATAATAACTTGATCTAAATAACCAGGCATATCAGAAGGTTCTACAACTGCATTAGAATCAATTGGTGAAGCCTTTTGAATACCTCTTGTAAATTCTATTAATAATTCAGGATTACCAAAAGCAATGTTTTGAACTATATCAGCACGCTCATCATTCCATTTTGGATCAACTGAATATCCTAATTTTTCTAAAACTTTACTAGCAAGAATTGCAGTCTTTAATGCACTAGCTACTACACTAGGTGCAAAGAATAATCCTTGTAATATTTGTTTATTAATACCAAGTGATGGTCCTACTTCTCTACCTTCTCCAGGAAGAGTTAATCTCTCAGCACATAATTCAATTAAATCATGTCTACCAGCAATATAAGCACCATTAGGAGCAATTCCACCACCAAGATTTTTAATTAAAGAACCAACCATTACATCAGCACCAATTGCTACTGGTTCATAATCACTTACAAATTCACAATAACAATTGTCTACCATAATAATTACATCTTTATCTATATTTTTAATAAATGAAATTACTTTTTTAACTTTATCAATTGTAAGACTTGCTCTTGTAGAATAACCTTTACTTCTTTGAATCTCAATTAATTTAACTTTATTATTCTTTAAATAATTTTCTATTTTCTCATAATCAAAATCATTATTAACTAAATCTATTTGATCATATCTAACTCCGAAACTCATTAATGAGGATGGATTATCTACAATACCAATAACTTCATCCATAGTATCATATGGTTTTCCACAAATACTTAATAATGTGTCTCCAGGTCTTAAAATACCAAAGAAACATACTGTTAAAGCATGAGATCCAGAAATAAATTGACTACGTACAATTGCATCTTCACAACCAAATACATCTGCAAAAATATTCTCAATTGTATCTCTACCTAAATCATTATAACCATAGCCTGTAGTCGCATTAAAATGTGCTTCACTTACTTGAAATTTATGAAAACTACTTAGTACTTTTAAACTATTCTTTTCACATCTTTCATCTATTTCTAAAAACTTATCTTTTAATTCTTTCTCACACTCTTTAACAAGACTTACAGTACTCTCTCTAATTCCTAATTCTTGATACATAATACACCTCTATTCATTCATTTTTCCACCATCTACACGGATAATAGAATCGTTGACATAACTAGCTGCTTTGCTTGCCAAGAATACTACTACTTTCGCAATTTCTTCAGGTTCTGCAAAACGGCCTAGCAATATTTGCTTATTATAATCTTGAACTTGCTCATATGTCAATTCTTTATTCATATCGGTACGAACCCATCCGGGACATACACAATTAACTTGAATATGAGGTGCAAACTCTCTTGCCATATTATGGGTTAATGATACAACTCCTGCTTTTGAAGCATCATAATCCCATCCTTCAGGATAATATGTATCTATCGCATTAGTAGAAGCAATATTAATAATCTTACCAGATTTCTTCTCTAACATAATCTTACCAACATACTTACTCACTAAATATGTACCAATTAAATTAACATCTAAAATTCGTTGAACTTCTTTTATCTTCTTATCCATAAATAATGAATCGCGACAAACAGAAGCATTATTAACTAATATATCAATACCACCAAAAGTATCACATATATCGTTAACCATTTTCTCTACTTCATCTTCTTTTGATATATCACACTTAGCAACCATTACTGAAACATTATATTGTTTAGAAATAATTGTTTGTAACTTTTTTGCTTCTGCCTCATGGTGACAATAATTAATAACAACATCTAAACCATTCTTTGCAAACTCTTCAATAATAGCTCTACCTATACCACGATTACTACCTGTTACTAAAGCTACTTTACTCATACGTCACCTACTTACTTAATTTATAGTTCTTTAAAAATAAATTAAATTCTTCCATGTTTTTAATATCATACATAGAAGAATAAACTTTACCCTTCTTAACATAAATAACTGCAGGAACGATATGGCCGTCATCTACTACTTTATATTTTTCAAAAAAATTCTTTGCTTCTTGAGTATCAGCATCTAATTTTTCATAACTAATTTCATTATCATCTAATACTTCTTGAATATCTTTACAATTATCACATTTTTTAGATTCAACATAAATTACAAAAGTCTCCTTTTGTTTAATCTTAGATGAAATATCCTTTCCACCAACACTTAAACGATTAACAAAAAACATAATAAGACATGCTCCTAAAACAAAAGCAATAAATAAACCAGTTAAAAAACGATTACGAAGTTCAATATACTCTCTATCTTTATTCCCCTTCATACCTATCATCCTTTCTTATAAAATTATATCAAAAAAAAGAGGATAAAACTATCCTCTATATTCATATTATTTTACTCTTTCAACTTTAATAATTACTTTTTCATCATTTAATTCGTCAGTAGGTTCATCTTTTAATTCAACTAATTTGTCTCCTAAAACTTCACCCATAACATAATCATAATATTTCTTCATCATTTCTTTTACTTTATCAGTACCATTATAAGAAACAACTATATGATCAGTAATATTAAAGTCTGCATCTTTACGTAATGCTTGAACAGTACGAACAAACTCACGAGCAAGACCTTCTAAGATTAAATCTTCAGTTAATGTAGTATCAAGTACAACACAAGTTCTTTCATTAGCAACTGAAGCATAACCATCTTTTTGTTGTAGAGTAATAATTACCATATCTTCAGTTAAAGTAAAGTCTTCTCCTTCTAAAGATACTGTATATCCACCATTCTTAATAGCATTAGCTTCTTTAGAACCAAAACTCTTCATTAATTCTTGTAATGATTTCATCTTAGGTCCTAAAGTCTTACCTAATTCTTTAAAGTTTGGTTTAACAACATACTCTAAGTATTCACTCATATCTTTTTGATATGTAATTTCTTTAACATTTAATTCCTCTTTAACTACAAAGTCTAAATCACCCATAATCTTCTTATCTTCTGCAGGTAAGATTAAATTAGAAAGTGGTTGACGAACTTTAATATTAACTTCTTCTCTTGCGTATCTTCCTAAACTACAGATATCACGAACTAAATCCATCTTTTCTTCTACTTTTTCATCAATTAATTTTTCATCATAAGTAGGATAATCAGCATAATGAACAGATTCTTCATTAGTTAATTTAGTATAGATTTCTTCAGTAACAAATGGAGTTATTGGAGCACATAATCTACATAGTGTCTCTAATACTTCATAAGTAGTTAAATAAACTGCTTTCTTAGATTCAGTTAATTCAGAATCCCAGAAACGACGACGATTACTACGGATATACCAGTTAGATAAATCATCATTTAAGAATGGAACAATAAACTTAGTAGCTTTATTTAAATCATATTCTTCCATAGCTTCAGTAACGTTCTTAACTAAACGATTTAATTTAGAAATTAACCAACGGTCAATTAATTCACGTTTCTTAACTGGAATCTTATATTCTCTTGGATCAACATGATCAGCATTTGCATACATTTCGAAGAATGAATAAGCATTCTTTAGCGTAGAAATATATTTTGAGTAAACTTCTTTAACACCAGTTTCATCGAATCGTAATGGAGTCCATACTGGAGAAGTATATAGCATGTAGAAACGAATTGTATCTGCACCATACTTTTCCATAATCTCAATTGGGTTAATAATATTACCTAATGATTTAGACATCTTCTTACCATTAGCATCTAACATCATATCGTTAACTACAACATTCTTGAAACTTGTAGTTCCACTAATTAATGTAGATAAAACTAATAATACATAGAACCATCCACGAGTTTGGTCAACACCTTCAGCGATAAAGTCAGCTGGGAATTGAGACTCAAATAATTCTTTATTTTCAAATGGATAATGATATTGAGCATAAGGCATAGCACCAGAATCAAACCAAACATCCATAACGTCTAATACACGACTCATTGTCTTTCCACACTTAGGACAAGTAATATGGAAACCATCTACATAAGGTCTATGTAATTCTAGATCTTCTGGAACTTCTTCAATTGCTTTTTCTTTTAATTCAGCAACACTACCGATAGTTTCAAAATGACCACAATCACAAGTCCAAATTGGTAATGGACATCCCCAATAACGGTTTCTAGAAATACCCCAGTCAATCATATTCTCTAACCAGTTATTAAATCTCTTTTCACCAACATAATCAGGGAACCAATTAATCTTCTTATTATTAGCAACGATTTCATCCTTGCATGCTGTATTTTTAACATACCAAGCAGGTTTAGCATAATAAACAAGTGGTTGTTTACATCTCCAGCAATGTGGATAATCATGTGTCATTTTAATTTTCTTAAATAATTTATCTTGTTCTTTAAGATATTTAATGATTTCAATTTCAAGTTCTGGATCAGTAACTAATCTACCTTCCCAAGGACCTGTAGTATAGCATCCATCTTTTCCTACTGGATTAATGAAAGTAATATCGTTTGCACGAGAAACACGGTTATCATCTTCACCATAAGCAGGAGCAATATGAACTATACCAGTACCATCACTTGCAGTAACATAAGCATCAGCTAAAATTTCAAATGCTTTACCTTCAGTCTTAACAAAAGGCATTAATTGTTCATACTTCTTACCTACTAAATCAGTACCTTTATAAGTTTCTAATACTTCGAATTCATCACCTAATACAGAATGAGCTAATTCTTCAGCAACAATGAATTTATATCCTTTACTTTCAGCTTTAATATAAGTTAAATCTGGATTAACACATAAAGCAACATTAGCCATTAATGTCCAAGGAGTAGTTGTCCAAACAAGTACATAAGTATCTTCATCTACTAACTTAAATGGAACAATAACAGTATTAACTGATACTTCTTTATAACCTTGAGAAACTTCATGAGAAGCTAACTCAGTACCACATCTAGGACAATATGGTAAAACTTTATTTCCATGATAGATTAAACCTTTTTTATTTAATTGATCAACAATCCACCATTCAGATTCAATAAATTCATTATCACAAGTAACATATGGATGATCACAATCAATAAATTGTCCCATCATATCAGTTACTTTTTTAACTTCATCAATATTAGAAGCAGTTTCTTTATGACATTCTTGACAGAACTTCTCTACTCCAAACTTTTCGATATCGTTTTTATTCTTAAATCCTAATTTCTTTTCAACATTAACTTCAATTGGTAAACCATGAGTATCAAGACCAATCTTGCGTACTACATAGTTTCCTTGCATAACTTTAAACTTACAAAAACTATCTTTAATAGTCTTAGCAAATAC
>CAMJOB010000031.1 GCA_946407495.1 uncultured Bacillota bacterium
TAGAAGAAATACTTATTATGGCTGATATTGGTGTCAATACAGTTATGAATTTTATGGATCGTATTCGTGATCGTGTTCGTAAAGAAGGTATTCAAGATCCTAATGAGTTAAAAGAAATTATTGTTGATGAATTATTTATTATTTATGTTAATGATGAAGTTTTATCAAGCAAGATTCAATTTAGAGAAGACGGACCTACAATTGTATTATTTGTAGGAGTTAATGGAGTAGGTAAAACTACTACTATTGGTAAGTTAGCTCATAAGTTTAAAGACGAAGGTAAAAAAGTCTTATTAGTTGGTGCTGATACCTTTAGAGCTGGTGCAGTTGAACAATTACGTGAGTGGAGTGAACGTGTTGGTGTTGGATTCTATGGAAAAGAAGAAGGGTCTGATCCTGCAAGTGTAGTATATGATGGAGTTGAACTTGCTAAGAAAGAAAACTATGATATGGTATTTATTGATACTGCTGGTAGACTTCAAAATAAAGTTAACTTAATGAAAGAATTAGAAAAAATTAATAAAGTAATTGATTCTTTAATAGATGGTGGAGCAAACGAAACATTATTGGTAATAGATGCGACTACTGGACAAAATGGTATAAGTCAAGCTAAAGCATTTAAAGAGATTACTAATATTACTGGTATAGTTCTAACTAAGTTAGATGGTACTGCTAAAGGTGGTATAGTTCTAGCTATTAAAGAAGAAGTAGGAGTACCTGTTAAATATATGGGATTTGGGGAAACTAAAGATGATCTACAAGTATTTGATATTGAAAAATATATCTATGGATTATTTAAAGATATGATGTAGAGGTGTTTTATGGAAGAGTTTTTATATTATAACGAATTATATGATTTCTATTCTGGATTACTTACAGATAAACAAAGAGAATATTTTGAAGATTATTACTTTAATAATTTAAGTTTAGCTGAAATGGCAGAAAACTATAATGTTAGTCGTAATGCTATATTTAAACAAATTAAGATTACTAAAGAAAAGTTAGATGAATTTGAAGAACAATTATCATTAAAGAAAAAGAAAGAAAAACTTTCTAAGATTATAAATAAGATTAATGATGATAATGTTAAGAAAGAATTAGAAGAATTATTATAATAAGTACCTTAGGGTACTTTTTTTATTGTACTTTTAGTTAAATAAATGTATAATTATTTTATGATAGGGTAAAAAGGATAGGGTGATACTGCATGTTTGATAGAATCGTTTATATCGGAGATCATTTTGCTAATGTTAAATTGAAAGATCCTGAACATTTAGCAATTAACTTAATGAACTTACATTTAATTTTTGAAGACAATACAAAGAAAGTTTTAGCTGAGGTTGATAACTTAGATGGAGATTTAGTTAAAGCTAGATTCTTAGGTGAAATTGTAAATGGTAAATTATTAGGAGGAACACTACGTAAACCTAATTTAGATGCTAAAGTACGTGTTATTGCACGTGAAGAGATTCCAATGATTACTGGTCAAAATGCAAAAGGGTATATGCCTTTAGGATTCAGTCCTTTTTACAATGATATTCCATGTTACTTAGATGTTAATAATTTCTTTGGTGGACACTTTGCAATATTTGGTAACTCTGGATCTGGTAAATCTTGTGGTATTTCTAGATTGTTCCAAAATATGTTTGGTGATAAGAGATTATTCCCATATAAAGCTAACATTATTATGTTTGATTCTTCTGGTGAATATTACAACGCATTTAAGGATCTACATGCAATTGATTCAAATTATAACTATCGTTTATTTAATACAAATGAAACTGAGAATATTGGTGAGAAATTACGTTTACCAATTTACTTATTAAATAAAGATGATTTAGCATTGTTATTACAATGTACTAATCACTCTCAATTACCAATTATTGAGAGAATGTTAAAGCTAGCATTAATCTTCTCACAAGAAGGAATGGATGCTAATGCTTATAAAAACCATTTAATTGCTAAAGCAATAATGACTATTTTATATACAAATGAAACTTCTCCTAATAAGAGAAATGAAATTTTCTCTATCTTAGGAAGTTGTTCTACACCTCAATTTAATTTAGAGGCACCTGTACAAGGAATTGGTTATACTAGAAAATTCCGTGAGTGTTTCTTAATTGATAATGCTGGTGAATTTAGTGAAAGTGTTTTATTAACAGAATATGTTTCATCTTTCATTAAACCTGAATTAGATAATTTTGAACCAAATCCTAATGTTTTCTATAACTTAGATACTTTAGAGAAGGCATTAAACTTTGCTTTAATAAGTGAAGGTTGGTTAAGAAATACTAATACTTATGGAGATGCTATTACTATTAAAGTTAGATTACATTCTTTAATAGTTGGACCTTATGCGAAGTTCTTTGATTATCCAAACTACATTCCATTAGAGTCTTACTTATCTTCATTAGTAATTGATAATGGAGTTAAATATCAATTTGTTAACTTCTATCTAGATGATGTTGATGATGATTTTGCGAAAGTACTTACTAAAGTATATTCTCGTTTAATCTTTGAATTTGCTAAGGGATTAAAACAACGTGGAAGTATTCCATTCCATATTGTTGTAGAAGAAGCTCATCGTTATGTTCAAAACGATACTGACCGTTTCTTGATCGGATATAATATATTCGAACGTATTTCTAAGGAAGGTCGTAAATATGGTGTGTTACTAGGACTTATTTCTCAAAGACCTAGTGAAATGAGTGATACATGTATTTCTCAATGTATGAACTTCTTAATATTTAAGATGAACCACCCAGTTGATGTTGAATATATTCGTAAGATGGTTCCTAATATTAGTGATGAAATTGTTGAAAAACAAAAATCATTACAATCTGGTACTTGTTTAGGATTCGGTACTGCTTTCCGTATTCCAATTATTGTTAAGATGCAAATGCCTAATCCAGCTCCATGGAGTGGTAACGTAGATGTAGTTAATATTTGGAATGGTAGAGGTCCTGGAGATAATTATGAAGAACCTGCTACTTATACAGCACCTGAAGTACCAAAAGTTAATGATATGGGATTCACTGCTCAAACAAATACTGATTATATTCCAGAAGTTACTTCTACACCTAAGGCTCAAGAACCAGCTGCTTCTATGGAACAAATAGTTTCTCAAGTAGCTGCTACTACAGAACCTAAGTTAGAAGATACTCCTGCGGCAATGAATGAACCTAATTATCAAGGAGATGCTGAACCTGCATCTACTGAAGAAGCTTCATTAGATAAAGCATTATTTGATAGTCCTAAACCTGAGACAGCAGAAGCTACTCCTGTAGTAACTGATGCTCCTACAGTTGAATTAAATATTGATACTCCTGATGATGAAGATACTGCAGTAGATGATGAACCAACTATTTCAATAGATGATTATAATATGTCAGATATGCCAGATTTAGGAATTGGTATTCCAGAAGGAATAACTCCTAATACTTCTAATGGTCCTGAAAAACCATTAATTACATTAATTGATAATTAAGAGGATATCTAAGATATCTTCTTTTTTTTGACTATTTTTCTTAAATATGATATAATATGGCACTAGTCAAGGGGTGTTAGGATGAAACTTACAGTATCTAAGTATTGTGCTTTGATTTTAGGTGCCGGTGCATTAATCACTGGTAGAAATGCTATATCTTCTCAAATAGTAGAATCTACTATTCCTGTTAGAGGAGTTACTATATCTTCTAAAGAAAAAGTAGATTGGGAAAAAGTATCTGAAAATTTTGATTATGTATATATTAATGTTGGTGATGGATTACATGATGATGAAAAATTTGAAGAGAACTATGAAAAAGCTATGGAGAATAAACTAGATGTAGGTGTAGTTATTGATAATAAGTTAGGTTATTCTGGATGGGAAAAACCTAGTGATATGACTAAATATGCTGAATATCGTTATAGTCATGTTAAGATTGGTAAATTAATGGATAAGAATATTAAATATCCTATTTATTTAAAAATCGAATATGATAAGCCTATTAGTGAAGCATTACCTAAAGAATATGCAGAAGATTTATTAGATCGTTATGAATTAATACTTACTCATAATAAGTATGTACCTGGAGTTTATACTACTAAAGAAAACTATGAATACTTAAAAGAGAATATTAAAGATTTTGATGAAAGATTTAGTATTTGGATTATGGATAAAGAAGTTAAAGAAGATAATGTTGCTTTCTCAACTATTAGTGATAAAGAACAAACTATTACTGATAAAGAAGTAGATATGGTAGATGGTTATACTAATGTTACTGGTAGTGGAGTAGAAGGAGAAAACGGAATTGCTTCTGTTCATTATTCTAGATTAAATTATAATCATCATGAGTCTATTGTATTTCCACTTATCTTTATAGGAGTAGAAGCATTAGGATTCTCTGGTACTGCTATTTATAAAAAGAAAAAAGAAATAGAAGATAGAAAAGAAAAACAAAAAGTAATTTACTATTAAAATAAAAGGCTTTATGCCTTTTTTCTTTTGTTTTAAAGGGTTTATTGATATAATAATGAATAGGTGATGAAATATGTTTGAAAGTTTAGGAGATCGTTTACAAAATGCAATCCATAAGATTAAGGGTTATGGAAAGATTACTGAAGAAAATATTTCAGATATGATGCGTGAGATACGTCTTGCTTTATTAGAGGCAGATGTTAACTATAACGTAGTAAAAGAATTTACTAATAATGTTAAAGAAAAAGCATTAGGTAGTGAAGTAGTAAGCAGTATTAATCCTGGAGAGTTATTTGTTAAGATTGTTAAAGATGAATTAACAGAACTTCTTGGAGGAGAAAATGCTCCATTAAATACTACTGGAAATCCTGCAACACTTATGTTAGTCGGATTACAAGGTTCTGGTAAAACTACTACTATTGCGAAGATTGCATTATATTTAAGAAAGAAATTTAATAAGAAACCTTTATTAGTTGCTGGTGACGTATACCGTCCTGCTGCTATTGATCAATTAAAACAATTAGGTAAGCAATTAAATATTGAAGTATACGAAGAGGGTAAGAAAGATCCTGTTGAGATAGCTAATCATGCAATTGCTTATGCTAAAGAGAATAAGTTTGATTATGTATTAATCGATACTGCTGGTAGACTTCATATAGATGAAGAACTAATGGATGAGTTAGAGAATATTAATAAAGCTGTTTCTCCACAAGAAATCTTATTAGTAATTGATTCTATGATGGGTCAAGATGCAATTAATGTAATTACAGGATTTAATGATAAATTACCACTTACTGGTGTAGTACTTACTAAGTTAGATGGAGATACTCGTGGTGGTGTAGCTTTAAGTGTACGTCATTTAACTAATGTTCCTATTAAGTTTATGGGTGTTTCAGAAAAACTTGATGGATTAGAGATGTTTGATCCTGAAAGAATGGCTGGACGTATCCTTGGAATGGGAGATATTGTTTCATTAGTTGAGAAAGCAACTGAATCAATTGATGAGAAAGCTGCTGAAAAGACTGCTAAGAGAATGCAAGAAGGTAAGTTTGACTTAGAAGATTTCTTAGATACAATGAAACAAATGAAGAAACTTGGACCACTTGAGAATTTAATTAAATTAATTCCTGGGGCTAAGAAGATGGGATTAACTGATGTTAAGATTGATCCTAAACAAATGGCTCATATTGAAGCAATTGTTTTATCTATGACTCCTAAGGAAAGAAGAAATCCTGATATTATTAAAGCAAGTCGTAAGACACGTATTGCGAAAGGATCAGGAACTTCTGTACAAGAAGTAAATAGATTATTACAACAATTTGATCAAATGAAGCAAATGATGAAACAAATGAAAAATGGAAACTTTAAGATGCCTTTCTAGGCATCTTTTTTTAACCAGTTATTTATTTTTACATAAGATAAACTAGGAGGTTTTGTTATGTATAATAATGACGTTATTAATAATTTATATGTAGAAGGTAATAATAATACTATTGATAGTGATATGACTAATGATACTATGATGACTAATAACTCTATGACACAAATGAGTCAACAACCTATTATGGGTAATGTACAAGAAAAAGTTGTTCATCGTACTTTTGTCCATGATGTTCCTCATATTTGTCCTATTCATACTAGAGTAATTAATCATCATGTTTATAGACATACTTATCAACCAAGATATACTTGTAGTGAAGAGAATTGTGTTACTAATGTACAATGCGGATCTTGTTGCCAATATCAATAAAACAAATCACTTCTTTTTTGAAGTGATTTTATAGTTAGTCAATAAGTGTAAAAAAATATTTGTCAATAAAATGTCTAATTTTTGTAATTAGTTGATTAATGATGTAAAGTAGTTTATTGTAATAGTAGGGAGTGTGATATGAATGATCTATCCTTCAATTGATAAGTTACTTAATATTGTTAATTCGAAATATGAGCTAGTACACATAGCTGCGAGAAGAAGTAAACAAATATCAAAAGATGGACTTTTACAACTTGCCGAAACCGATTACAAAAGCAAAAAGAATATAGGAAGGGCCCTTGAGGAAGTCGCTGAAGGCTTAATCGAGGTTCATGAAAAAGAGGACATGTAGTTCTCTTTTTTCGTGTATAATAAAGTTAGGGGTGAAGTATATGAAAGTATTGAAATACAAGAAGTTAAAGAATAATCGTTATAAAGTATACTTTGATGAAATGGAACTTACTTTATATGAGGATGTAATACTTAAATATGGATTATTAATTAAGAAAGAGATAGATCATAAAGATTTAGATGAAATATCTAAAGATAATACATATTATGAAGTATACTATACGGCATTAAATAGTATTAATGCTCATTTTAAGAGTGTATATGATACTAAGGAGTATTTAAAAGATAAAGGGTATCCATATGAGATGATTGATCCTGTAGTAGAGAAATTATTAAAACAAGGGTATTTGAATGATTCTATGTTTATTAAGAGTTTTATTAATCATAAGATGATTACTACTAATTATGGTCCTAGAAGAATAGTTAGAGATTTAATGGAACATAAAGTACCTGAGTCTATTGTTGAAGAAGAGATAAGTGTATTTGACGAAGATATGCAGATGGAAAAGGCTAATAAAATAGCAAGTCGTTTTTATAAGACTAATCATACTAGAGGTGGAAATGTACTTAAACAAAAGATTACTAATGATTTAGTTCAATATGGTTATGATATGTCTATAATTAATAAAGTACTTGCAGAATATGACTTTTCTAATGATGCTGATTTAGCAAAAAAAGAATACGATAAGTTATATCGTAAACTAAGTCGTAAGTATGAAGGAAAAGAGTTAGAACTTAAGATACGTGAGAAGATGTATCAAAAGGGATTAAAATATGAGGAATAAAAAAAAGACTAGATTATCTAGTCTTTTTTTTATTGTTGAGTACTTTGTGATGCTTGTTGTTTTGCAGATTCTACTAAATCATTCATGTATTTTTCATATGCTTTCTTTAAAGCACTGTCATTCCATGTGATTCCATTATCTTTACGATAATTCTTTAGTGTTTCATAGTATAGAGTTGCATCAGCATCTAATTTTTCTTTTCTTAATTTTTCTTGAATATCTTTCTTAACATCTTTTAGTTCTTTTTTCTTGTCTTCACCAGTCTTTAAGATAATATGATATCCATATTGAGTTTTAACTGGTTCTTTAGTATATTCGTTAACTTTTAATTTAGCACAAGCTTCAGAGAATTCAGATACCATATCATCGTATGAGAATTTTCCTAAGTCTCCACCTTTTTTAGCATTAGATTCATCTTTAGAATATTTCTTAGCTAAGTCATCGAATTTCTTTCCATCATCTAATTTCTTAATGATTTCTTTTGCTTTTTCTTTTGCCTTTTCTTCAGCATCTTTCTTATCATCATCTGAAGCATCAGCAGCAACATCTGCAGTAATTAAGATATGTTTAGCACTCATTTCACCATGAATCTTTTCATCATAGTATTTTTTGATTTCATCATCTGATAGATGTTCTTCAATATATTTATTTACTGCTTGTTCTCTCTTATATTCTAGTCTAAGAATTTTTTCTAAATCTTTTTCATCTTCTGCACCGAAGTATTGTTTAATTACTTGATTGAATTGGCTTTCATCAGAATAATAAGATTTGATAGAGTCAATTTGTTTTTTAACACTTTCATTTTCTTCATCATCTGTTTTGAATTTTTCATCTAGTAATTTATGATCGATTAAATCGATTAATCTAGAAATATTGTCTGTTTTGATTTCTTTATAGAAGTCATTAGCTTTAATTTCTCCTTCTTCAAAACCAACAATTGCTTTTTTACTAATTTCAACCTTTTTTCCACAACCAGTTGTGAATAATGATGCTGTTATCATTAATGCACTTAGTCCTAATATGATCTTTTTGTTTTTCATGATTTCCCTCCTAGTAGATATAATAACAAATAATTAAATTTGTTGCAATAAATTATAGTTATTATCACCATTTCTTATCCTTGCCATACAATACTATGAAAGCATGGAAGGAGGATTATTTATGAACAATTGTGGAAATCAATCATCAGTTGGTATTATCTTAGTGTTATTTATTTTATTAATCATTATCATTGGTGCTTGGAATTAGGAGGTGTCTTTAATGAACTGTGAAAATACAACTTGTAATAAGGGTAGAGCAGGATTTTTAATTATTCTTGTTTTATATATCTTACTTGCTATATTGCTTGGTGGTAATACAACTAATTTTTATTAAAAAAATACAAGGATTAAACCTTGTATTTATTATTGTAATTTTGCAAATACTTCTTCGATTGGAGATACTTTAGTATGATCATATTTAACATCTGCGTTATCTCCTTGATATCTTGGAATTAAGTGAATGTGGAAATGTTTAACTTCTTGACCTAAATCATTATTTTGACCAATTGTTAATCCTTCACAACCTAATTTCTCTTTTAATAAAGGATACATCTTTTCTTTAATTATAGTAACCATATGAGATAAAGTATCCATATCCATATCCATGATTGTTACGATGTGTTTCTTTGGTACTACTAATAAGTGACCATCAGTTGCAGGACCAATACTCATAAAAACAATAATCTTATCATCTTCATATACTGTTTTAGATGGTATTTCTCCTTTAATTATTTTACAAAAAATACAGTCTTCCATTTTTACCTCCTATAGATACTCATAACTGATTTTATAATCATCTAGTATCTTGCTTTCTTTTTTATTTATTATATCATTAATTATTGTTTTTAACTCTTCGGATTCAATAATATCTCTAGAAAGATTATTAATACGTAATTTTTTCTTTTCTGTTTCTATTATGAAATTGAATGATTTAGGAGTTATATTCTTCTCATTAGCGTTTTCATAGAATATAGAAATAACATTAATAATATTATCGATATTTAGTTTTTCTACTGAGACATTTGCTTCTATATTATATAGAGGCAATGTTTCAGGTTTATTACTTGTTAATAATTCTTTTTGTTTAGATTCAGTATAACTATTTAGTTTGTTTAACTTAACCTTATATATAGTATTAGTCTTTTTCTTTATATTAGATTGTATTTCTTTTTCTTTTGCTTTTATTATAGTTTTTCCTTCTACATAGTCTTTTTTATATGTATCGGTTATTTTTTTATTTTCATAATATAGTTTAAAGTATAAGTCATTATTATCTTTATTCTTAACTATAGTCTCATATCTTAGGTTTTTGTAGACTACTTTTTCCATTTCTAAGTTATCTAATTCATCTTCATAATTATCTTTTAAATATACTTCTAATTTTTGTGTAACTCTAGGTATTTTTAGGGGAGATAGTTTTTCATTTACTATTACTACTCCAAAGAATACAAATACTACAAAAAATAGTAATGACATCTGTAATGTTAGCTTATTTTGTTCCTTCATAGTATCACCACTTTCATTTTATCTTAATTGCTTTTTTTATGCAATTTTTAGTTAAAAAAATTACTAAAGGTAGTTGTTTTGTATAGATTTTTATGCTAATATTAAAGAAGATAAAAGGGAATATAGGTGGTGTGACTATGGCTATGCAAGTACAAAGGGGACTTGTTAAATACAAGGATCGTAGCGATATTATATGTACGTATGGTGTTTCTGATGAGGGAGCACAATACTATTTTTTAGACGACGGAAAATTAGATAATGACAATATTATTGTGTCTACAGCTTTAGTTGAAGCCATTGATCCAGTAGTTGTGTCTAGCCATGTTGGTGTTATTGATCCTAATGGTGCCATTGTTATTCCATGTGAAAACAAGACCATTAAGACAATAGCTAACAATATGATTTTAGTAGAAAAAGCTACACCTACATCTGAGAGTGTATTGGAATCTATTCGTTTAAGAGAAGATCCATCTGCTGCTACTAAATTAGTTACAACTCCTGCAACTATTAAAGATAAGATTAATACATTAATGGAAAATAAAGGTCGTTTCGTATTTAATGATCAATTCTCTGAAGCTACAGTATATGACTTTGCTGGTAATAATTTAGTAGATGGAGAATATTATAGTTTCATTGGTGTTACTGAAGATAAAGTATTCTTATGTAAAAATACAATTGAGTCTGATGTTCGTGAATTAGGAATTGCTCCTGTAGTTCCTGATATTCCAGAAGTATCTGGTGAAGAAAATGTTGAATTGAATGTTGAGACTACAAATGTTACACAAGATTCTATTGATAATGCTATAAATGAACAAACTGATGTTGCTGATGATGGTGCACCAGTTGTTGGAGATGGTACTACTCCTGAGGTTGAATCAAGTGATGTTATACCTCTAACTGGAGAAGTATCTAATGAAGTTGCTGCTGTAGATCCAGCTGCAGAAGGTGAAATAGCATTAAATATTGATATGCCTGCTCCAGAAGGTGGAGAAGTTCCAGCTGATGGAGTTGTTATTCCAGATGTTGGTGCAGAAGTACCTGCTGAAGGAGAAGTTGCTGCTGAAGGTACTATACCAGTTGAGGGAGAAGTTCAATTAGATATTCCTACTGGAGATGGTGCTGTTGCTACTGAAGATGGAATCGTTCCTCCAGAAGGAGATGCTCCTGCTGATATGGGATTAGTTATTCCTGATGCTACTGCTGAAGTACCAGTAGAAGGAGAAACTCCTGTTGAAGGTGAAAATGTTATTTCTCCAGAAGAAATAAATGATGCAATTACAAATTCTTTTGATAACAACCCGGTAGAAGGTGAAACACCTGCTGAAGAAAATGTTGTTAGTGCAGAAGATGTTAATAATATGGTTACTGAAGAAGCTCCTGCTGAGGGAGAAACTCCAGTAGAA
>CAMJOB010000032.1 GCA_946407495.1 uncultured Bacillota bacterium
CACCAGTAGTAGTACCAATGTTTATGCAATCAAATATATCTCCACAATTTGCTCAAATAGTAATGAGAGCAGGAGATTCAATGTCAAATGGATATACTCCATTCTTGGCAGCATCAGTTATCTATTTAGCTTATTTAAATATCTATAATCTAAATAAAGATAAACCATATACAATTAATCGATCATTCAAATTAATAACTCCATATTTCTTGCTTATCTCAGCAACATGGATCTTATTAATAGTAGGATGGTACATTGTAGGTCTACCAATTGGACCTGGAGTATCACCAACAATATAGAAAAAGAAAAGAACTTCATTCGAAGTTCTTTTTTTAATCATCTGATAAGTTATCGAAGTAACCTTGAATAAATACTACTGGTGTACCTTTATCACCACTACCACTAGTTAAATCACATAGTGATCCGATTAAATCAGTTAATCTTCTAGGAGTAGTACCTTGAGTAATCATTCTACCTTTAAGGTTAGCATCTTTTTGACGAATCTCATTCTTAATAGCTTCTTTTAATTCGTCTCCTCTTAAATCTGGAAACTTATTATCAGAAACATATTTAAGTTTAATTTCGTTTGGAGTACCCTCTAAACCACTAGTATAGAAAGGAGAAACAACTGGGTCAGCTAATTCCCAAATCTTTCCTACAGGGTCTTTAAAAGCTCCATCTCCATATACCATTACTTCAATATCACAAGAAGTAATTTCTTTTAACTTATTCTTAATATTTTCTACTAAAGTTTGTCCCTTAGCTGGGAATAATTTTAATCTTTCTTCAGTAGACTTATTAGATCCTAATAAACCATATTTAGGATTGCATCCGCTACCATCAACAGGTTCATTTAAAATTTCGTGTAATGCGATAACATTAGCACCATTTTCTTGTAACATCTTCTTAGTTTTAAAACGAGTATGAATGTCACAAGCAATTACATTCTTAGTATATTTAAGAATATCAGTAGCTTTATTTGATAATACAAATACAGCTTCACAGCCTTCTGCTTCAATTAATTCACGATAAAAATCAATCATATTAATTCCAGTAAAAGGATGTAACCAATCACCAAAATCTCTCTTATAATCTTCTTCAGTAATTACACTACTTAAAGTATAGTTACTATTATCAAATTTTTCTTCATCTAGAATACCATTACCAACTTCATCAGCTGGGAAAGATAATTGTACATATAATTTCTTAGTACTTCTAGCAATTCCTTTTAGAATTAAAGAAAAACGATTTCTACTTAAGATAGGAAATACAATACCTAACTCTTCAGGATTATTTAGTTTTCTTTTAATATCAGTAGCTATATTATCTACAGATGCATAGTTACCTTCACTAATACCAACTACAGCTTCTGTAATAGCAACAACATCACGATTTTTAAATTGAAATCCTTCACTTTTTTGGGCATCAAGTAATGAATTAACTACAATATCAGCTAAGTTATCTCCATCCTTAATAATAGGAGTACGAATTCCACGTACAACAGTTCCAACATTTCTCAAAAATAAATCACCTTCCTACTATCATTGTAGCAAAGAAAAAAAGAATAATCTATAAATTAAAAGTCATTTTACATTAGTTACAGTTTATGATAAACTATGTACGAGAAAGAAGAGGTATAAATATGAGTTTAACAGCAGGTATCGTAGGATTACCAAACGTAGGAAAATCAACGTTATTTAACGCAATTACAAATCAAAAGATTTTAGCAGAAAATTATCCATTCGCAACAATTGAACCAAATGTAGGAATTGTTACTGTACCAGATGAAAGAATGGACAAATTAAGAGATATGTATGAACCCAATCGTTTTATCCCAACTGCATATGAATTTACTGATATTGCAGGATTAGTAAAAGGTGCAAGTCAAGGTGAAGGATTAGGTAATAAGTTCTTATCTCATATTCGTGAAGTAGATGCCATAGTAGAAGTAGTAAGATGTTTTGAAGATGGAAAGATTATTCACGTAGATGGAAATGTAGATCCAATCCGTGATATAGAGACTATTAATCTAGAATTAGCTATATCAGATCTAGAAATCATTAATGGTAGACTAGAAAGAGTATCTAAGAAAGCAAGAACTACTAAAGATAAAGATGATTTATTAGAAGTAGAAACACTAGAGAAGAGTAAGAAAGCCTTAGAAGCAAACATCCCACTACGTCAATTAGACTTAACTGAAGATGAAAAGAAAGTAGTTAAATCATATAGTTTCTTAACTTTAAAACCTATTATCTATCTAGCAAACATCTCTGAATCAGAACTAGGTAAAGATGATAATGATTATGTTAAAAAAGTAAAAGAATACGCATCTAAAGAAAATGCAAGAGTAGTAAGCTTATGTGCTAAAGTAGAAGAAGAATTAAGTGAATTAGATCCAGAAGATAAGAAAGAAATGTTAGAAGGACTAGGATTAGATGGTTCTGGTCTAGATAAATTAATAACAGCTACATACGATATCTTAGGACTAGCAACTTACTTTACTGTAGGAAAAGATGAAGTAAGAGCTTGGACTTTCCGTAAAGGAATGAATGCTAAACAATGTGCTGGTATTATCCACACTGATTTTGAAAAAGGATTCATTAGAGCTGAAGTTATTTCTTATGAAGATTTAATTGAATGCGGTAGTGAATTAAAAGTAAAAGAAGCTGGAAAAGCACGTTTAGAAGGAAAAGATTATTTAATGCAAGATGGTGACATCTGTCACTTTAGATTTAATGTATAAATTGGGGAAAATATGGATAAAGATAGTAAAATAACAATTTTTGAATGTGGTAGAAATGAAGGAGTATTTAGTCAACATAAGAAGTTTTATGCTCCTAATAGTACAAAAAGTGAAATAAGAGAACAATTTGATGTAGTGAAAAAACGCTGTGGAGAACATTTTAACTTTGACGACAAAAAAGTCTTTCAAGCAAAGCAAAAAAATGATCAAAACAAGTTAGATTATCCTAATGGAACTTATATTGTTCTAACAGAAGATAATATGAAAAAAGAAGATTACTGGGATGAAGAATTACCAGCAGATATCTTAATCTTAAAAGAACATTATAAAGGTGTAGTAGTAGGTAATCAAATGGCAGACTGTCCTATCCTAATTGTAGAAGACAGAAAACTAGGAGTAACTGCATTATCTCACTGTGGAGCAAGTTATATTGATAGAGAACTACCTAAAGATACAATTAAAGCATTACAAAAAGAATTTAATAGTAATATAGATGATCTATATGTATATGTAGGATCATGTGCTAAAAAAGAAGACTATATATACGAAACATATCCAAGATGGGCAAATAACGAATATATGTGGAAAGACAATATAGAAGAAACAGAAGAAGGATTTCACATAAATATGAATGGAGCAATCCGTATTCAATTAGAACAAATGGGTATTAAACATATAGAAGAAAGTCCATTAAATACGATAACTAATGACAAATTCTATTCTCATTATGCTTCTGGTAAAGGAAATAATGAGAAACTAGGACAAAATTTTGTAGGTTTTTTCTATAATTAACCTAGACAAAAGAATTTGTATTTGTTATAATACGTACGAGTATTTTAAATACTCCTTGCTATACACGAGTTGTATGGCCTAACGACCAAAAGGAGGTGTAAGAATGAATAAGTATGAAATTATGTTCATTGTAAGACCAGATATGGAAGAAGCAGAAATCAAAAAGACTGCTGAAGATATGAAGAAGGTCTTAACAGATGGAAAAGCAACAATTGCTGAAGAAAAGAATATGGGACAAAGAGAATTAGCTTACGAAGTTAAGAAATTCAAAACAGGTTACTATTTCTTATTTGTTGTTGAAGCTGAATCAGAAGTTATTGATGAATTCGCACGTGTAGTTGGAATCAACGAAAGCGTTATTCGTCACTTAATCGTAAAAGTTGAAGACTAATAGAAAAAGAGGTAATTTATGAATAAAGTATTTTTAATAGGAAGATTAACAAGAGATCCTGAATTAAGATACACTGGTAGTAATTTACCAGTAGCAACATTCTCTTTGGCAGTAAATAGACCATTCTCTGGACAAAATGGTGAAAGAGAAGCTGATTTTATCAACATCGTAGTATGGAGAAAACAAGCTGAAAATTGTAAAAACTATCTTACTCAAGGTAGCCAAGTAGCAATCGAAGGAAGAATTCAAGTACGTAACTATGATGATCAAAATGGTCAAAAAAGATATGTAACAGAAGTTGTTGCAGATAATGTTGAATTTTTAGGATCAAAAAATTCCTCAAACAATTCTAGTAGTATGAGTGCTCCTGCATCAAATAACAACAACGCAGGACCAAGTCCTTATGATTTTGGAGACGCTCCAGAACCTAAAGGAACAGACGTAGATAGTAATCCATTCGCAGATTTCGGTTCAAGTATCGAAATTAGTGATGATGAATTACCTTTCTAAGAAAGAAGGAGGGAATCAGATGGCAGAATTCAATAGAAGAAAGAAAAAAATTTGTATGATGTGTGCTGGTAAAACAGTTGATTATAAAGATCCAGAAACTTTAAGAAGATATACTAACGAAAAAGGTAAAATCGTTCCAAGAAGAGTTACTGGTAACTGTGCATTACACCAAAGATACATTTCTAAACAAGTTAAAAGAGCTAGAGCAATCGCTTTAATGCCTTATTCAAGATAAGATTTAGCATACCCATTGGGTATGCTTTTTTGTTAGACTTTTATATCAAATTATTATATAATAAATATGAATTTATAGGAGGAATCAAATGGGGATTTTAAAGCAAAGACGTGCTCTTTCAAGAGCAATACGTAGAGCCAAAACAATCTTCCTAATGGGACATCGTGATTTAGACCTAGATGCCTTAGGTAGTTGTATTGGTATGTACATGATTCTTAAGAAAAAAAGAAAAGACGTATATATAATAATAGATGATAAAACACATGAACTAGGTGTAGAAAAAGTATTAATAGAACTAGAAGGATGTATCGATATCATAAAAACTGAAGATATTGATAGAAAGAAAAGCAAACGTGCATCTAAGAATCTTTTAATAATTTTAGATACAAATAAGTCTGATTTAGTTCAAAGTGAGACTGCATTAAAGAAAATCGATAAAAAAGTCTGTATAGATCACCATGATTTAGGGAAGACAACTATAAAAGATTGTGTTATGATAAATGACACAGAAGTTTCTAGTGTATGTGAGATGATTACAGAGTTAATTGAACACTATGATGTAGAAATAGAACCATATTATGCAACAGTTCTATTATCTGGAATGGTACTTGATACAAACAACTTCACTTTAAAAACTAATCCAGAAACATTCTATGCAGCATATTACCTAACTAGTTTAGGAGCAAGTGCTAAAAAAGTTCAATATCTATTAAAACAAGACATCACAGAATACACAGAAAGACAAAAACTACTAGCAGAAATTGAAACCATAAATAATAGTATTGCATTTACTAAGGCAACACCTTATACAGTATATCGAAGAGAAGATCTTGCTAAGGTTGCTGATACATTATTATTCTTTAATAATATAGAAGCTTCATTCGTAATTGGTAAGATTGGAAAAGATACTATTGGTATAAGTGCTAGAAGTTTAGGAAACTTCGATATTAATAAAATTCTATCAAAACTAGGTGGAGGTGGAGACACTTACAACGGTGCTGCAAAATTTGAAAAAACAACAATAAGTAAAGTTGAACAGCAATTAAAAGAAGTTATTAAGGAGGAGTCGGAATAATGGAAGTAATATTTATCAAAGATCTAAAAAATCAAGGAAAAAAAGGACAAATTAAGAATGTAAAAGATGGGTATGCAGAAAACTTCCTAATAAAAAATGGTTATGCAGTAATTAAAACAAAAGAAAATCTTGCTAAATTACAACATGAACAAGCAAAGAAAGCAAAAGCAGATGAAGAAGCTAAGATTGCTGCAGAAGAATTAAAAAAGAAACTAGCAAAAGTAGTACTAGAATTTAAAGTTAAAACTGGTGAAGGAGACAAAGTCTTCGGAAGTATCAGTGTTAAACAAATAAAAGATGAATTAGCTAAACAAGGGTATAAAGTTGAAAAGAGTCAAATCATGATGGATTATCCAATTTCATCATTAGGATTCCATAATGTAGCACTTAACTTATATCCTGGAGTAGAGGGGTCTGTAAAAGTACACGTAATAAAGTAGAGGTGATAAAATATGCCAATCAAAAATTTACCAAATAATTTAGAAGCAGAAGAATCTGTACTAGGGGCATGTTTTTTATCAAAATACGCATTACAAAAGGCTAGTGAATCATTACAACCAGAATCATTCTATAGTGAAAAGAATGCTAAAATATTTCAAAGTATGATTGCTTTAAATGAAGAAAAGACACCAATAGACTTAACAACAGTAACAAGTTATTTAAAGAATCATAATCAATTAAATGAAGTAGGTGGAGTTGAATATTTAACAGAAGTAGTAGACTTCGTACCAACAGCAAGTAACGTTGATTACTATATTCAAAATGTTGAAGAAACAGCATTACTTAGAAGATTAATTGAAACTGCTGAAGATATCGCAACTGAAGGATATCGTACAGATGAAACAGTAAATGAAATATTAGATAATTCAGAAAAGAAGATTCTAAATATTGTAAAGAATAGAAAATCTAGTGAATTTCGTTCAATCAAAGATGTTTTAGCAAAAACACAATCTGATTTGGAACGATTATCAGAAACTAAAGGTGAAATAACTGGATTATCAACAGGATGGTATGATTTAGATAGATTAACAACAGGATTACATCCAAATGAATTCATAATCATCGCTGCTCGTCCAGCTATGGGAAAAACAGCATTTGCATTAAACTTAGCAACTCATGTAGCTATGTCACAAGATAAGTCAGTAGCAGTATTCAACTTAGAAATGAGTGCTGAGCAATTAGCAATGCGTATCTTATCTAGTCTAGGTCAATTAGAAGGTTTCAAATTAAGAACCGGTAATCTATTAAATCAAGACTGGAAAAGAATTAATGAAGCTGCATCACAATTATCAGGAACAAACCTAGTAATTGATGATACACCAGGAATCACAATTGGTGAAATAAGAGCAAAATGTCGTAGACTAGCAAGTTCTGAAAAAGGACTAGCACTAGTAGTAATCGACTACTTACAATTAATTTCAGGTGGAAAGAACTATGGAACTAATAGACAACAAGAGGTATCAGATATTTCCAGAAGCTTGAAAACACTAGCAATGGAATTAAATGTACCAGTAATTGCCTTATCACAATTATCACGTAGTGTTGAAGGAAGAGAAGATAAACGACCATTAATGAGTGACTTACGTGAATCTGGATCAATAGAGCAAGATGCTGATATTGTTACATTCTTATATCGTGATGATTACTACAACAAAGAAGCAAGATCAGAAGATAACAATAGTATCAGTGAATTAATAATAGGAAAACATCGTAACGGACCAACTGCTACGATAGAGTTACTTTTCAAGAAGAATACATCAACATTCCTAAACTTTAAGAGAGAAAAGAATATGGAGGGACAAAGTGAATAGGATAAAGAAGATACTAGGGGTTCTATTAATTCTATGCACGATACTAACAACAGGTTTTACAAACTTAAATAACAATCCAAAGACAGTATACAGAGTATACCTGAAAGGAAAATCTTTAGGATTAATTGAATCTAAAGTAGAATTAGAAAATTATATCGATAAAAAACAAGCTGAAATAAAAGAAAAATACAAAGTTAAAAAAGTATATGCACCAACAGACTTAGACATAGTAAAAGAAATAACTTACTATAACAAAGTATCTAGTGTAAAAACTATCTATAATAAGATAAAAGATATATCTCCATTTACTATTGGAGGATACCAAATCACAATCAAAGGTGTAGAAAAGAAAAGTAATAATGGTAAGACCATTAAAACTGATAATCAAACCATTTATGTAATCAAAAAAGAGACATTTACTAATGCTATTGATAGTATGGTAAAAGCCTTTATTAAAGAAGAAGATTATAATGCTTTCGCTAATGGTACACAAAAAGAGATTGAAGATACTGGTACTATTATAGAAAAAATTTACATTGATAATAAAATTACTATTAAAAAGACTAATATTCCAGTAAATAAAACTATTTATATGGATAAAGAAGATCTAAGTAAATATTTATTATTTGGTACTACAGAACCTCAAAAAACATATGAAGTACGTGATGGAGATACGATTGAAGATGTAGCTTTCAATAATAAAATCTCAACAGAAGAATTCTTAATCGCAAATCCAACAATCACAAGTGCTAATGCTATGTTATATACAGGTCAAAAAGTTACTCTAGGTATCTTAAAACCACAAGTAAGTTTAATTGAAGAAGACCACGTAGTAAAAGATGAAGAACAAAACTATACTACAAAGACTGAAGAAGATCCAAATCAATATACAAATTGGTCAGAAGTAAAACAACATGGAGTTAAAGGATTAAACCGAGTTACTCAAAAAGTTCAAAAGGTTAATGGTGAAACACTTTCAGTCGTTGGAGTTTCTAAAGAAGTATTAAAAGAACCAGTAGAAGAAATAGTTGTTAAAGGTACTAAACCAATGGGAGATGGATGGTACAGTGGTGGATACGGTGTTCCATTACCATCAAAAGGTATGTTTGGTTGGCCAGCAACATGTTCTACTATTTCAAGTCCATTCGGTTGGCGTTGGGGACAACTACACGATGGTACTGATATTGCTGGATGTGGATATGGATCAAATATCTTCGCTGCAGAATCAGGAGTAGTTACTCAATCAGGATATAAATACGATAATGGACAATTTATTACAGTACGTCATGATAATGGATACTATACTATGTATGCTCACCTTTGTAACGGATGCCGTTATGTTAATGTAGGTGATAGAGTACAAAGAGGACAAGTCATTGGTGGAATGGGACAAACAGGTTTCGCAACAGGAGTTCACTTACACTTCGGTGTATGGACAGGACCTCCATATATGGGAGGAACAGCGTTAAACGCTTTAATCTTCTATTAATATGAAGTTTCAAATGTTATCCAGTGGTTCCAAAGGAAATTGTGCAATCCTTTTAAGTGATGACGCTAATATCATAATAGATGCGGGAATTTCCTATCTAACTTTGAAAAAGAAGCTAGAAGAAAATTCCCTTTCTTTTGATCAATTTGATGCCATCTTAATAACCCACTGTCATAGAGACCATACAAGTGGTCTAACCTCATTTATAAACCATTCAAGTATAAATGCCTATGTCCCAGAAAAAATGTACGATAGTATAAAAGAATATATACCATACCCAAGATGTACATTTGTAGATGATGAATTTAATATAAATTCACTAAAAGTAGAATTAGTTCATACATCACACGACGCTCCATCTTCAGTAGGATATATATTCACAGATAATAAAAAGAAAATGTGTTATATAACCGATACAGGTTATTTAAATAGAAAGATATTAACTAAGTTAGTTGGTTTAGATATGTATGTCTTAGAAAGTAATCATGATGAGATAATGCTCATGGATGGACCATATCCAAGATTCTTAAAAGAAAGAGTCATAAGTGATAAAGGTCACTTATCTAATAAGACAACTGCTAAGTACCTAAAAAAGATTATTGGTAATAATACTAAGACTATTGTCCTAGCTCATTTAAGTGAAACTAATAATACTCATGAGCTAGCACTAAACACCCTAAGAGAAGAAGTACCAGATGAAGAAATAAAAGTTATAGTATCAGACCAATATGAACCAACTGAATGTCTAGAAGTATAAAACTCAAGGTAACTTGAGTTTTTTCTTTGTATTATATGGTAAAATAAATAAAGAGGTGGGAATATGATTAAAATAATCACTGTAGGTTCAATAAAAGAAAAGTATTTAAAAGATGCGATAGAAGAATATACAAAAAGAATTAGTAAATATACTAATATAGAAATAGTAGAAGTAAAAGATGAAGGCCTTGTAGAACCACAAAAAGCCATGGAATTAGAAGGAGAAAAGATAAAGAAGTATATTTCACCTAGAGACTATGTAATTACATTAGAAATTGAAGGAAAACAGCTTACTAGTGAAGAATTTGCTGAAAAGATAAATAATATCTATCTAGAAACAAGTAATATTACCTTTATAATAGGTGGAAGTTATGGAATAAGTAATGAAATAAAGAATATGTCTAACTTTAAATTATCATTCTCTAAAATGACTTTTCCACATCAATTATTCCGAGTTAATCTCTTAGAACAAATATATCGTGCTTACAAAATAAATAATAATGAAAGTTATCATAAATAGGAGGTTCATATGATTGGAAATAATTGGGATGAATTATTAAAAGATGAATATGAAAAAGACTATTTTAAAAAACTATTAGATTTCTTAAAAGAAGAGTATCAAACAAAGACAGTATACCCAAAAAGAAATGAAATATTTAATGC
>CAMJOB010000033.1 GCA_946407495.1 uncultured Bacillota bacterium
GAATCAGCACATCCATCTCCATTTTCTGCATACAACGGTTTCTTTGGAAGTAAACCATTCTCAAAAACTAATGAATTCTTAAAGAAAAATGGTATCAAAGAAGTAAATTGGAGAGTAGAGTAATTAACAGGTAATGTTGAAAAAATCAACAAAGCAAAAAAATATCCACAATTTCTGTGGATATTTTATTTTTACTTAAATTGTGCTTGTACAGAAGTAATTGCAACAACTCCAACGATATCATCTACGCTACAACCACGAGATAAATCATTAACAGGAGCAGCAATTCCTTGTGTAATAGGTCCATAAGCTTCAGCTTTAGCAAGTCTTTGAACTAGTTTATAACCAATATTTCCAGCATCTAAGTCTGGGAAGATTAATACATTAGCATTTCCAGCAACTTTACTATCTGGAGCCTTAGATTTAGCAACACTTGGAACAATTGCAGCATCTAATTGAAGTTCTCCATCAATTTTATATTGTGGATATTTCTCTTTAGCAATTTCATATGCACTAACAACTTTATCAACATCTGCATGTTTTGCACTACCTTTAGTAGAATGTGATAACATTGCTACTATTGGTTCAGCTTCAACTAATTGTTTGAAACTTTCAGCACTACTTGCAGCGATAGCAGCAAGTTTTTCAGGATCTGGATTTTGTTCTAGACCAGAATCTCCAAAGATAAATGTACCATTATGACCATATTCACAATCAGGTACTACCATTAAGAAGAAAGCAGATACTAATAATGTATCAGGTTTAGTCTTAATAATTTGTAATGCAGGTCTTAATGTATTAGCAGTAGAGTGACATGCACCAGATACAACACCATCTGCACGTCCAGTCTTAACTAACATACATGCATAATACATATAATCTGTTAATAATAATTCTTTAGCTTCTTCAGGAGTCATTCCTTTAGCTTTACGAAGTTCAACTAAAGTATCAATTAATTCTTGAGTTAATTCAGTTTCTTTATTAGGATCAATTACTTTAGCCTTAGAAAAGTCTAAATCTTCATTTCCTTTAGAAAATTCATCAACATTACCAATTAAAACTACATTAGCAATATCTTCATCCATTACTTTAACTGCAGCTTCTAATACTCTGCGATCCATTGTTTCTGGTAAAACAATAGTCTTTTTTTCTTTTTTAGCACGTTCTTTTATACGTTCAATAAAATTCATAAGTTACCTCTCTCTATTGATTAATAATTTCATACATTTCTTTATCTTCATCATTATAGAAATCTTTCTTCTTATAATGTTTAAAGAATGCTACTATTTTTGATGGAAAAGATGTAACTAAATGATTAAAGATAACAACATTATCATTATAGTATTTAATTGAACCAACTATAGCTTCTTCATTATCATTTAAATCTCTAAGAATATGATTTAAAGCTTCACTCTTAAATAACTTATCATTCTCATCTAAAGTCTTAAATAACTCATTATATTGACTTCTAAGCATATCATTCATTTGGAAATGATTAAGATCAGCTTCTGTCATAAAAGATAATTCCGTTAAGAAATCATCTAATTTTAATTCTTTCTTAACAATAGGAATTGTTCTTTCTAACAAATCCATCTTACGTAATAATAAGACATCTAAGTTACTTTCAGCTTCATCTATCTTTAGAATTGCAAAGTTTAACTTATTCTTACTCTTAATATTAGTAATAATAATTAAAATGATAATCAAAGCTACAACGCCAATAATAATTTCTACTATCATATCATCCCTCCAACACTAAAATAATTATATCAAAAGGAATGAAAAAAGTATATTATCTATCTAATTATTATCCATTATTTCATCAAATGTAGGTCTAGTGTCTTTAGGCTCAGTTCCTTTAATAAAGTACATAAATTTCTTTCTATCCGCATTTTCATCTACCGGATTACCACTTATAGGATCAACTAATACGACTGATATATTTTTAGGTATTGAGTACCAACTATCCGTATCATTTCGTCCTTTTTCATAGTATTCAACAGATTCGTACCATATATTCTGTGCATATTTATATTCACTTTTCTTTAAAGATTGATTATCATCATATCCAACCCATACTGCACATACTATATCTTTGTTATATCCTATATCCCAATTATCACTATTAGTAGTACCACTCTTTAAAGCAAACTTATGAGTAAGCTTATTAGATAAACTAATCGCAGTAGGATAATTATAATCTATATAATCCGGATCATACGTCGCAGTAAGCATATTATTTAGAATAAATGTAATATTAGAATTAAGTACCATTTCTTTAGTATTTTTATTTTGATATAAAACTCTACCATTACCATCAACTATTTTCTCGATAAAATGAGGACTTACTTTATATCCTTCATTCGCAAAAGCAGAATATCCAGCAGCCATTTCTATAATACTAATCTCATTAGTACCTAAAGGAAGTGAAGGAATATCTTCTAATTTAGCAGTTATTCCCACTCTTCTAGCTGTATTTATTAATGCATCACTTCCTAGAAATAAATGAGTCTTAACTGCATATATATTCTCAGAATAAGCAACTGCAGTAGCCATAGATATAGGTTTATTTCCATATACATCGTTATAGTTTACTGGAGAATATCCTTCTTTACCAACAGGAAATGTAGTAGCCTCACTAGTAAATGTAGAACTAGTAGTAAAACCATTCTCTAATGCAGCATAGTATAAATAAGGTTTCATAGTAGAACCAACTTGTCTTATTGACTTAGTAGCTCTATTGTAAGAAGACTCTAAATAGTCCTTTCCTCCCATCAAAGCAATAATTCCACCAGTATTAGGATTCATCATTACAACAGAAGTCTGTATTTTAGAATCAGGTAAGGTATCTTTTATAGTATTATCAAGTTTCTTTTGCATATCAATATCTAAATTAGTATAGATATTAAGTCCTTTAATCTCTTCATAACTCTTAGGAATCCCTTTAATAGTCTTTAACTCATCCATAACAGCGTCCATATAATACATATAAGAATCATATTCTGTATCTTCTTCTAAATCATTAAAAATAAGTTCTTCATTATACGCATCATTCATCTGTTCTTTAGTAATAACTTTATTCTTTAATAGTAAGTTAAGTATATTTTTTTGCCTTTTCTTGGCAAGATCTAGATTAACTAAAGGAGAATATATAGAAGGAGCTTTAGGTATACCAGTTAACATAGTAGCTTCTGCAAGGTCTAAGTCCTTTGGTTCTTTATTAAAATAATACTTACTCGCATTCGCAATACCATATTGACCATGACCATAATTAATAGTGTTTAAATATCCTTCTAAAATCTCATCTTTAGAGTAATCAGCTTCTATTCTTAAGGTATACCAAATTTCATCCCATTTTCTCTTCCAAGTTTTATCAAAACTTAAGAATAAATTCTTCGCATATTGTTGTGTAATAGTAGAAGCACCTTGTGAAGTAGAGTGACTAGTAATATTAATATAAGATGCTTTCGCAATACGAAAAAAATCAAAACCAAAATGTTTATAAAAATTCTTATCTTCTGTATATATAGTAGAATCAATCAAATAATCAGAAATATCATCTAAAGAAGTCCATTTCTTAGATTGACTACCTTCAAAAAAAACGTTATTATTACTATCGTACAGCAATAGGTTATTCGCATTGTTTATCATTAACTTAGGAGAGGTCTTTATATATATAAAAACACCGCCTATAGTTAATAAAGAAATAATAATAAATAATCTAAATAAACGACTAAGTAAAGACTTTCTTTTTTTCATAGTACCAACCTCATACTTATTGTGCGTACTACTATGAAAAATATGTATGAATTTAATAGAAATTGTGCTATAATCTTTACTAAGTTTTAGGCAAAAGAGGTGAAAGTAATGAAAAAGCATATAAAAGTAACTACAATTACTCCAGAAGATAACATCAAATATGAAGTTGATGCTCTTTATGATGCAAGAAAACATGAAATCACTTATGTCGAGAAAGATGAACAAAATACTATCGTACGGTTTTCTTACGATGCATTGGAATTATCACGGTCAAATAAAGACTACGAAATAAAATATAAATTTGAAGAAGGGAACAGCACTAAAGGTGCTATAAAAGTAAGAACCCTACCAAATGAAGTAATTACCAATATCCGTACGAAAAAAGCAGAAATAAAAGACTTAGATATTGAAATAGAATTTACTACAGAAGATCACTGGGTTACTTACCGATTAGAGGTGAAATAAATGAGTATAATAAAAGTTATAAATAATGAGCTCAAGAACGTATTTAAAAACGCTGGATATGACGTTGAGAATATCAACTTACTTCCATCTAATAGAAAAGATTTAGGAGATTTTCAAATAAATGAAGCTTTTCAATTAGCTAAACAATATGGAAAGAATCCAAGAGCCATTGCAGAAGACGTTGTTAAAGAATTAGAAAAAGATGATAAATTTACTAATATTAATATTGCTGGTCCAGGTTTTATTAATATTACATTAACTAATGAATTTTTAGTTGAACAATTAAATAATATAAGTGGAAATGTTGTTGATAACATTGATAAACCAGAATCAAAGAAAGTTGTTATTGACTTTGGTGGAGCAAATGTTGCTAAAGCATTACACGTTGGACATTTAAGAAGTGCTAACTTAGGAGAAGCGTTAAAGAGATTAGCACGCGTAATGGGTTATACAGTATGGGGTGATACTCATCTAGGAGATTATGGTAGACCACTTGGATTAGTTGAATTAGAAATTAAGAAAATGTATCCAGATTTACCATTCTTTGATGAAAACTATGAAGGAGATTACTCTGAAGTAGAATTACCAATTACAAATGATGATTTAGAAAGAATATATCCACTTGCATCAACAAAATCTAAAGAAGATGAAGCATATCTAGAAGAAGCAAGAGAGATTACTGCAAAGATTCAAAATAAAGAAAAAGGTTATTATGAATTATGGAAAAAGATTATTGAAATCTCTAAAGCAGAAATCAAGAAAGTATATGATAGTTTAAATGTACACTATGATTTATGGTATGGAGAAAGCGATGCTATTCCATATGTAGATGAATTAACTAAGATCTATGAGGATAAAAACTTACTAATAGATAGTGAAGGAGCAAAGATTGTAGAAGTAGCAGAAGAAACTGATAAAGCACCAATGCCACCACTTCTATATATTAAATCTAATGGTTCAATTTCTTATGAAACTACAGATTTAGCAACAATCCTTCAAAGAAAACATGAATTTGATCCAGATGAAATCTGGTATTGTATCGATGGAAGACAAGAATTACATGTAGAACAAGTATTCCGTGCTGCAAGAAAAGCCGAATTAGTAAGACCTGATGTAAAACTTGAATTCATTGGATTCGGTACAATGAATGGTCAAGACGGAAAACCATTTAAAACAAGAGATGGTGGCGTAATGACATTAAAGAGTTTAATTGAATTAGTAAATGAAGAAACACTAAAGAGAATTAAACTAGAAAACTTATCAGATGAAGAAAAACAAAGTATTGCTCATAAAGTAGCAATAGCTTGCTTAAAATATTCTGATCTTATTCCATATAGAGGAACAGATTATATCTTTGAAATAGAGAAATTTGCTGATCTAGAAGGAAAAACAGGATCTTATATCCTATATTCAACAATTCGTATGAAATCTCTATTAAATAAAGCAGAAGGTATAAAATTTGATAAAATCCATAATCTATTCAGTGAAGATGAAAAAGAAATTGCTTTAACTATCTTAAATTTACCAGTAGTTTTATCTAAAACACTAGAGACTAAATCTATGAATGAAATTACTGATTACTTATATAAACTAACATCACAATACAATAAATTCTATGCAGAAAATAAAGTGCTACTAGAAGAAAATCAAGACAAACAATTCTCATGGTTAGCCCTTACAAAACTTGTATACGAAGTAAATTGCTTATTAATTGATATTTTAGGAATAGAAGTACCAGATAAAATGTAATAAAAATATATTGTAATTACAATTAATCTATGTTATAAGTTTATATGTAAAATTTTTACAATAACAATTTTATACATTTTTACATATAATGTTTAAATATGAGGAGGGCTTTTATGAGTCTAAAAAAGATGAAAAAGGAAGATCTAGAATTACTATCCAATAAGGAAATAACACAATTAATTCTAGAAGAAAGCAAAAAACCAATGAAAACAGCAGATCTTTTCAAAAAGATCATCGAACTACTAGAATTACCAGAAAGTACTTTTGAAAAGAAAATAGCTGATTATTTTACAGCATTATCTACGGATAAGCATTTTATAATCTTAAAAGACGGAACAGTTGATTTAAGAGAAAGACATACTTCTGATAAAATCGTTAAAGTTACAGATGTAGATGACGATGAAGATGAAGATGAAGAGGAAACTTCTGAAGATGATGATCTAGATACAGAAGATGATGAAGATGATGAAGACAACTATGATGATACTGAAGCAGAAGATTACGATGAGGATACTAACGAAGAATTAAAGGACTTAGTAATCCTTGATGAAGACGAATTAGAACTAGAACAATAATCTAGTTTTTTTTCTACTAAAAGTATGATATAATACGTTTGATTACCGAAAGGGAGAGAGAATATGATAGAAAGATTAGAAGCTACATTAGAAAAATATGAATTCTTACAAAATGAATTAGCTAAACCAGAAGTTTTATCAGATATCAAGAAAACAAGACAATATTCTAAAGAAATGTCTGATTTAGAAGATATTGTTAATTGTTATAAGAGATACAAGAAAGTATTAAATGATATTGAAGAAGCTAAAGAAATGACTAAAGATCCAGAATTAGGAGAAATGGCTAGAGAAGAATTAAGAACTCTAGAAGAAGAAAAAGTAAAATTAGATGGAGAATTAGAAATATTACTAATTCCAAAGGATCCTAACGATAGTAAGAACGTTGTTATGGAAATCCGTGGTGCTGCTGGTGGAGATGAAGCAAATATCTTCGCAGGAGACTTATTCCGTATGTATACAAGATATGCAGAAAAACATGGATTTACTTACCAAGTATATAACTCAGTAGATGGTACTGCTGGTGGATTTAGTCAAATCGAACTTATTATTAAAGGAAAAGGTGCTTATTCATTATTAAAATATGAAAGTGGTTCACACAGAGTACAAAGAGTACCTGTAACAGAATCAAATGGTAGACTTCAAACTTCAACTGCTACTGTATTAGTAATTCCAGAAGCAGATGACGATGTAGAAATTGAGATTAATCCAAATGACTTAAGAATTGATATTTATCGTTCTAGTGGATGTGGTGGACAAGGTGTTAATACAACAGATTCAGCAGTTCGTATTACTCACTTACCTACAGGATTAGTAGTAACTTGTCAAAATGAACGTAGCCAAATTCAAAATAAAGAACAAGCTATGCGTGTATTAAAAGCTAGATTATATGAATTACAAGAAGAAGAAAGACTTGAAAAAGAAGGAAATGAAAGACGTAGTAAGATTGGTACTGGAGATAGAGCTGAAAAGATTAGAACTTATAACTATCCTCAAAACCGTGTTACAGACCATAGAATTGGTTTTACTACAAATAACCTAGATAGAATCATGGATGGAGCTTTAGATGATGTTATCGATGCTTTAATCCAAGAAGATCAAAAGAGAAAACTTCAAGGAGACGTAGAATAAAATGTCTGTTGAAGAACTATTGGTATATGGAAAACAACATGTTCATTCAGACTATGCAAAGATTCTACTAGCAGAATTAATAAATAAAAACGTTCTAGAATTATTTAATTGTTTAAATGAATTAGTTCCTGAAGATAAAGTTGAATTATATAAGAGAGAAATAGAAGCCTTAAAAGAAGGTAAACCACTACAATACGTAATTGGTAATGTTAACTTCTATGGAAACAACTTCATTGTTAATGAAAATGTCCTAATTCCAAGATTCGAAACAGAAGAATTAGTAGAAAATACTATTAATTATATAAATAAGTTTTACACAGAACCTGTGGATATAATTGATTTAGGATGTGGAAGTGGAGTAATAGGTTTATCACTAGAAAAGAAAATATCCACAAAATCTGTGGATTTAGTCGATATTAGTGAACAAGCTTTAGAAGTTGCTAAACAAAATAAAGAAAAACTAGGATTAAATGCAAATTTAATCCACAGTGATATGTGGAAAAATGTTTCTAAGAAATATGATGTTATTATAAGTAATCCACCATATATTAAAACAAACGAAGAAATAGAAGATATTGTTAAAGACAATGAACCACATCTTGCACTATATGCAGGAGAAGATGGATTAGACTGTTATCGAAAGATTATTGATGGATTAGAAGAACACATGAAAGATAAATGTATCGTAGCCTTTGAAATAGGTTATGAACAAGCAACCGATATAACTAATCTAATTAAAGAGAAATTAGATAATGTCCAAGTAATAGTAAAAAAAGACTTATCTGAAAAAGATAGAATGTTATTTATTTTAAAGAATTGTGAATAAAAATATAATTAAAACTCACTATACCTATGAAAGGTAAGTGAGTTTTTTTATGAGAAAACTATTAATCCCCTTCGCAATAATAATTGCGATACTATGTATAAATAAAGAAGAAAGGTTAGTAATGCCTAAAGATATAATTAGATTTAGAGTTATAGCTAACTCTAATAGTTATAGTGATCAATCTATTAAAAGAGAAGTAGTAAAAAATATAAAACCAGTATTATCTCTAAATACACAATCTCTATTAGAATCAAGAAATACGTTACAACAAAACGTACCTAAGTATCAGACTATAGTATCTAATACTCTAAAAGATACAATATACAATGATAATTACACAGTAGACTATGGACTACATTACTTTCCAAAGAAAGAATACAAAAACATAATATTTGAAGAAGGTAACTATGAATCTCTTGTAATTACAATAGGCGATGGGTTAGGAGAAAACTTCTGGTGTATCTTATTCCCACCATTATGTAATATAGATGAAGATAAGAATGATTATGAATATACCTCACTAATCCAAGAAGTAATCAAAAAATATAAGAATAATCATAAACTAAAATAGATAGAAATATCTATTTTTCTTTACATTAAAATAGTCAAGTAATCATTGAAATAATTGACAATTAGACTAGTTTTTCTTATGATTTAATTGAGAAATAATCTGAAAAAATATACATAGGAGGTATATCATGAAAATAATGGAAATTGAGGGTGCTAGAGAGTTATCTGGTACTATCCGTGTTAGTGGTGCGAAGAACGCTACCGTTGCTTTAATCCCAGCTGCTATATTAACAGATGAGGAAGCAACAATTTGTAATGTACCTGAAATTACGGATACAGAAGCATTATGTGATATTTTAAGACTTTTAAAAGTCGATGTTAACAGAGCGAGTGAAAGTGTGGTTATTAATCCACAAAATATGGAGAATACTGAAATTACTGAACCATTCTCTAAGAAATTACGTGCATCATATTACTTTATGGGAGCATTATTAGGAAAATATAAGAAAGCAGTAATGTATTTCCCAGGAGGATGTTCTATCGGTGCTAGACCAATAGATCTACACTTAAAAGGATTTGAAGCACTAGGTGCTACAGTTAAAAGCGAGAAAAATAAATATATTGTAGAAGCAAAAGAATTAAAAGGAGCAAATATCTATCTAGATATTGCGTCAGTAGGAGCTACTATCAATATTATGTTAGCTGCTGTAAGAGCAAAAGGAACTACTATTATTGATAACGCTGCCAAAGAACCAGAAATCGTTAATGTTGCTACATTCTTAAATAATATGGGAGCTAAGA
>CAMJOB010000034.1 GCA_946407495.1 uncultured Bacillota bacterium
GCACCAGTTGAAGAAGTTCAAACTGAGGCTCCAGCTGAAGAACAAAATATCATGGATGATTTTAGTGCTATCTATGGTAATCAAGATCCTAATCGTGAACAAGTTGTATCTGTTGCAGAAGAAGTTCCAACTGAACCAGTTGATAATACAATGGATATGAATAATATGTATCAAGAACCTGCTAATAATGATTACAATGTAGGTATGAATCAATTTAATAATAATTTTGAAGATGATTATGAGTTTGAATCTCCTAATACAAACTTCAATAATTATGATTATAACGATAATATGGATTATGATAATTTTGATTCAACTGGATTACAATTACCAAGTAGAAATATGATGAATGATGTTACTGCTACTATTGCTAACTTAGTTGAAATTAATAGAAATCAACAAAGTATGTTAGATGAGTATGAAATTAAATTAACTAAATGTAATGCTTCTAGAACTAAATATGCAGAATTATCTAAACAACAAGCTAGAGAGATTGCTAATTTAAATGCTCGTCTTGGTAAAGCAGAAGCTGAGATTCAAATGTTACAAAGTAAACTTGCTTCTTTAGGAAGTGCTACTAATGGTGAGTTAGCAAGAGCTATTGCTGATGCACAAAACTTAATTGGTAACACTCGTATGAGAAGAAGATCAAATAATATGATGTAATAATAAAAAAGTCATTGGATAATGACTTTTTTTTAGTTTTGTGGTAAAATATAGTTGCTTTATGTCTTAGACGTGGCAATTTTATTTTTTACTCATATATTAAAAAGAGAGGAAGGGACTTTATGAATCGTGAAGATTTTCCAATGTTAGAACAAAATATAGTCTATTTTGATAATGGCGCTACTACTTTAAAACCTAAGTGTGTTACTGATAGTATTGTTCGTTATATGACTCAACATACTTCTAATATTCATAGAGGTGACTATGATGCAGCTGTTATTACTAATACATTATATGATGGTACTCGTAATGTAGTTGCTGATTTTGTTAATTGTGATCCTAATGAAGTTATTTTTACTAGTGGTACTACAATGTCTATAAATCAAGTTGTCTTTGGTTTTATGAAGTCTCATTTAAAAAGAGGAGATGTAGTTTTACTAACTAAGAGTGAACATGCATCTAATATTCTTCCATGGGTTAAACTAAAAGAACAAGTTGGGATTGAAATTCAATATATGGATTTAGATGAAGATTATTCTTTAAGTGTTGAAAGTGTAGAAAAGAGTATTACTGAAAAGACTAAAGTTATTTCTATAGCTCATGTTACTAATGTTATTGGTGATGTTAGAGATGTTGAGGCTATAGGTAAGATTTGTAAGGATAAGCATATTTATTTCTGTGTTGATGGAGCACAAAGTGTTCCTCATATGAAGGAAGATTTTAAGAAGAGTAATATAGATTTCTTAAGTTTTTCTGGACATAAGATGTGTGGACCTACAGGTATTGGTGTATTAGTTGGTAGATATGAATTATTACAAGAAATGGAACCATTATGTTATGGTGGTGGAATGAATAATTTCTTTGAAGCTGATGCATCATATGAATTAAAGGATGTTCCAGTTAGATTTGAAGCAGGTACACCTCCTATTGCAGAGGTAATAGGACTAAGAGAAGCCATTCTTTACCTACAAAAGATAGGTATGGATAAGATTCATAAGCATGAAGTTGAATTAAAGAAATATTTATTATCTAAATTAGAAAATATATCTAATATTGAAATTTATAATAAAAATAGTGATAGTGGAATACTTGCATTTAATGTTAAGAATGTATTTGCTCAAGATACTTCAGTTTATTTAAATCATTATCGTGTATTTGTAAGAGCTGGTAATCATTGTGCTAAGATTCTAAAAGATGAAATTGGTATAAAGAATACTGTACGTTGTAGTATGTATTTTTATAATACAAAGGAAGATATTGATAAGATGGTTGAAGCTTTAGAAAAAAGTGAAGATATCTTTAAAGTAGTATTATAGGTGATAAGATGGATAACGATTTACGTAGAGAGATAATATTAGATAATTATCAAGATCCAATGAATAGAGGCTTAGTTGAAGATTCGGATTATTTAAAAGTAAATACGAATAGTGAGAGCTGTATTGATAATTTGGATTTTATGATGAAGATAGATAATAATATAATTCAAGATATTCGTTTTGATGGAGAAGCTTGTGCTATTAGTACATCTGCTAGTTCTATTATGATACGTAGTCTAATAGGAAAAAGTGTAGATGAAGCAAAAGAAATCTTGAAGAATTATAAAAATATGATTGATGAAAAAGAGTATGATTCAGATATTCTAGGAGAGTTGAATGTTTATGATGAAATTTGTAAACAACCAAATCGTAAGAATTGTGCTCTTTTGCCTAGTAGAGCAATGGACAAATTATTGGGGGAATTAGAAGGTTATGGAAAGTAAGAAGTTTAATCGCAACAACTTATATGTTGCAGAATTAAAATATTATGATGAAGAAGCAAATGGAGTAGAATTTGGACAAGAATTATCATTAGTTCTTTTATCAAAATTCAAAAAGGGTAAAGAAACAATTTATTATAATGTTTTAAATGAAGGAGAAGTATTACCAACATTTGGTAGAAGTACTGAATATGGTCAATATGATTCAGAAGGTAATCAATATGGTACTATGATGCGTCACTTAGGTGGTAAATTACAAACTGGACCATGTTGGGTATTACGTCATAGTTTAGAAAATTATGATTATTTACCAGAAGAATTAGATAGAAATGCTATTGAAGAATTAGTATTAGAGTCTGATTATTACTTCAAAGATCGTAAATATATCGCTGAAAGAATGCGTAGAGAAAGAAATCATCCATTTAAGATGATTAAGATTCTACGTAAAGATGCAGTAGATGAAGAATATATGAACTTTTTCTTACAAGAAAGAGAAGAAGAACGTCAAAAGTTAAAAAAATAAAATACTATTAAACTTGTATTTTTAAAATAATTAATTATTAAAAAATAGAAATTCACCTAGAGGATTTCTATTTTTTTTGTTTTATTGTTAATTGAATTATTGTAATTGGTCGTTTGATAATACTTTTTTATTTATGTAGTATACGCTTTCGAAAGGAGGTGTATCTGTTGTTAAATCAAATAGTATTAGTTGGTAGACTTACTCGTAATATTCAAGTTAATAAGGCTGATAGTGGTTGTAAGGTAGCAACTATATCACTTGCTATACCACGTAGTTTTAAGAATATGGAAGGGACTTATGATACTGACTTTATTGATTGTATCGCTTTTGATAATATTGCAATGAATACTGCAGAGTATTGTGGTAAGGGTGATATTGTTGGAGTAAAAGGAAGAGTACAATCAACAATAACTGAAGATGAAGAAGGGAAGAAAACAACTAAATTAGATATTATTTGTGAAAAAATTACATTTCTTAGTAGTAACCACAAAGAAGAAGAGGAAGCATAATGCTTTCTTTTTTTTTAATTCTTCGTTATAATGAAAATGGTGATGCTATGTTTTTTAAGAAGAGAGAAAAATTTGATCGTGTCATGATTAAAGCAAAGATGCCTTGCTTAGATGAACTTGCTGGTCATGGTGCAGAATTTATGTATAAACCAGGATGCTGTGGAAGTGGTGAAGGTAGAAAATATTGGAGAAACTTTGGTTCTTGGATGAAACATGTTAAAGAATACAAATATGTTATTCTTGGAGAAAACTATTATAATTATGATGTTTCTCGTTATATAAAAGAAAGAAATCCTAATTGTAAGGTAATATTATTCTTTTGGAATAAATTAGTATTTGATCATTATTTTGATCTTACTAAAGATCCTAATCTAGATGAAATATATACTTTCGATGAAGAAGAAGCTGAGAAATATAATTTTAAATTTAATACAACATATTATTCTAAGAGAACTAAATTACCTGAGAATGAAATTGAAGATGATGTAATTTTCTTAGGTAGAGCTAAAGATCGTATGGATGATATAAGATCTTTTGAGAAAAAATTAAAGAAGAAGAAAATAAAAACTAATTTTAAAATAATTACTGATGAGAAAGACTTTGTAGATTATAAAGATTATATAGTTATGATATCTAAGTGTAAGTGTTTATTAGATTTTAATGCATATAATCAAAGAGGATTAGCGTTACGTACTATGGAAGCGTTATTCTTTAAAAAGAAATTAATCACAACTAATAAGTTTATTAAGACTTATGATTTTTATAATAAAAATAATATATTTATTATTGGAGAAGATAATATGGATGATATAGTTGATTTTATTAATTCTCCATATGAAGAGATTGATCCTAAAATAGTGGATTATTATGATTTTGATAATTGGATTAAACGTTTTGAATAATTAATTGATTGGGGGTATAACTATGAGTAGTTATGATATGACAAAGTTTAGTACAGAATCTTGGGAGAATTATATTAGAGTATCTAAATATAATAAGAGAAAAATAATATTTCATCCTTTATATAATAAAAAGAAGTTTGTTAAAAATATTTATGAATTAAATATGCATAAACCATTAGATTTTAATAATTTACAAACATTTAATGAGAAATTAAATGGTTATAAAGCTAATGATAAGTTAATGAAGAAATTGGCTAAATATGCAGATAAACATGATGTTAGAGAATATGTTAAAGAAAAGATTGGTTCTAAGTATTTAATTAAAGAATATTTCTGTAAGGATAAGATTACTGTTGAAGATTTAGAAAAATTACCTAATGGGTTTGTTTTAAAGACTACTAAAGGTAGTGGAACTAACTTTATTGTTAAGGATAAGAAAGAAACTGATTTACAAAAAGTATGTGATTATATGAATCTTCTTACTAAGTTAGAGTATGGTTATCTACATGGAGAATTTATGTATAACTATGGTAAGAATAGAATAATTGCAGAAGAATTATTAGTTGATGATAATAATCATATTCCAGATGATTTAAAGGCTTTTTGTTTTCAAGATAATAATGGTAAAAAGAAAAAGATTCTTTATGTAGAAAGAGTTATTGGTGATGAAAGAGCTCGTATAATGTTTGATGAGAACTGGAAACCAGTTAATTATGATTCTAATTTTGATAAGTTAGAAGAGAATATTCCTAGACCTCAAAACTTAAAGAAGATAGTTGAAATTATGGATACTTTAAGTGATGACTTTAATTTTGTAAGAGTAGATTTATTTGTATTAAATAATAGAATTTACTTTGGAGAACTTACTTTTATTCCAACTGCAGGATATTTAAAATTTACTAATCCTGAACATGATTTGGAATGGGGAAGTTTTATTGGGGATAATAAACAAGAATTTGTTAAATAAACAGAATGAATATTCTGTTTTTTTATGGTATTATATATGTAAGGTAGGGTGAGTTTATGAATATAAATATTAGACTTATGGAGGAAAATGATTTCTCTAGAGTACAAAAGATGATTGATGAGAATTTTGGAGAACGTTATGTAGGTAGTAATAAAGAATCTTATATTACTGAATATGTTGCGGAAGTAGATGGAATAGTATGTGGATACTTTGTATTTACTAGAGTACATAATATGGTAGGTAATTTTGATTATTATTTAATCGATTATGTTTGTACTGATGTTAGTTATCATGGCAGAGGAATTGCTACTAATATGATGGAATTTGCTATTAGTGTTGCTAAAGAAAAAGGTGCTAAATATATTCAATTAACAAGTTCTGATAAACGTGTTATAGCTCATCATATATATGAAAAATTGGGGTATGAAAAACGTGATACAAATGTATTTAGGAGGGAGTTAGTATGATAGTAGATGTTATTAATAAGAAACGTTTAGGTAAAGAATTATCTTATAGTGAGATTGATAAATTCTTTAATGGTTATCTTGATGGTGAGATAAAAGATTATCAAATGAGTGCAATGCTTATGGCTATTTGTATTAATGGTATGACAGATGAAGAAGTATTTGCATTAACTAAAGTTTTTATTGATAGTGGAGATGTATTAGATTTTGAAGGTATCATTGATGGAATGGTAGATAAACATTCTACTGGTGGTATTGGAGATAAGACAACTTTAATTATTGGACCTATTGTTGCAAGTTGCGGAGTACCAGTTGTTAAAATGAGTGGTAGAGGATTAGGATATACTGGAGGTACAATTGATAAACTTGAAAGTATTCCTGGATATCGTACTAATTTACAAGATGATGAAATAATTAAACAAATAAAAGATATTGGATTAGTAGTAACAGGTCAAACTGGTGATCTTGCTCCTATGGATAAAGCTATTTATGCGTTAAGAGATGTTACTGGTACAGTATCATCAATTCCATTAATTGCTTCTTCTATTATGAGTAAGAAGATTGCTGGTGGAGCAGAGAAAATATTAATAGATATAAAAGTAGGTAATGGAGCTTTATTACAAACTAAAAAAGATGCTAATGAATTAAGTAGGTTAATGATAGAAATTGGTAAATTATATCAAAGAGAAGTTAAGACTATTATTAGTGATATGAATACTCCTTTAGGTACTTCTATAGGTAATGCATTAGAAGTATTAGAATCTATAGATATTTTAAAAGGAAAAGAAACTGATAATAATTTATATGATTTATGTGTAGATTTATCTGCTACTATGATTAGTATGGGTAAAGGTATAGATAAAAATGAAGCTTTAAAAGAAGTATATGAATCTTTAAATAAAGGTAGAGCATATCAAAAGTTCTTAGAGTTAGTTAAAGCTCAAGGCGGAGATATAGATGGAGTTAAGGTAAGTAAAAAAGTTAAATATATTAAATCTGATACTACTGGTATTGTTAATAAGATCAATGCTTTAGAACTAGGTAAGTTATCTGTAGCACTAGGTGCTGGAAGAGCTTCTAAAGAAGATAAAATTGATTTTGAAGTTGGTATAAAATTACATAAAAAAGTTGGAGATGTAGCTAAAAAAGGAGAGGTTCTAGCAACTATTTATTACAATAAAGAATTTAGAATGCCAGAACTTGAAACAATTTTTGATATCTCTTAAAAAATATAGTTTTATTTTTTAAAATTATGTTATAATAATTACATAAAGGTAGGTTTGTTATTATGGAAAAAATTTATATGGAAGAAAGTCAAAATAACAATAACAGACGTGGTGGACGTTCTAGTACTTCTGTTATGATGTCCTTTATCCTAGCATTTGTTGCAATTATTTCATTAGTTGCATATGGATTTGGACAAATTTCATTCGCAATTGATCCTGAAGGAGAAGTTGAAGGACAATTTCCGAATACTATTCAAATGATTGGTGAAACAAACGATGCATATAAGATTTATGTATTCGATCAAAACATCAATCAACCTATAGGAACTTCAAGAGTTGCCTTACACCGTTATTCAGAAAGCCCAGACAAATTCATTTATTGTATTGAGCAAGATATTGATACTGATGATGGTGAATATAATAAAGGTACTGAAATTGAAGATGCTGGTTTAGTATTCTTATTAAGTTATTTATTAAATGAAAATAATGCAATTAAGAGTTCAAGCGCTAATGCTGATGTTGGTTCAATTACACCATTATTAAGACCTTGGATTACACAATCTGCAATTTGGTTATATCAAAAAGAAATAGGTGCTCCTAATTCAACTCACATGACTGATGACATGAAGGATGCATTATTATCTGCACATGCATTAACTGATTTCTTACATCAAGATAGTGCTGCAGTATATAACTCTAACTATGTTATCTATGATGATTGTTACATTGATAGTGATGATCTACAAGAAAAAACAATTCGTCAAATCTTAGAAAAAGCTATCGCTATTCATAGAGGAGAAGATACTTGGAATTTAGGAATTAAGATTTCTAAGGCAAGTGATAATGTTTCAGTAACTACTGATGAAAAGTATTATCAATCAGATAAGATTACAATTTCTGCTTCAGGAACTGGTTTCCAAGGGTACAAGGTTGATTTAAGTTCAGCTCCAGAAGGAAGCTATATCGTAGATACTAACAATGAAAAGATTCCTGCTGATCGTTTAGAAAACGTAACAGTTGGTACTCAATTCTATTTACGTGTACCTGTAGATAAAATTACAGAAGCTAATAAAACAGTTAAATTAAAAGTAACTGGTGCTTATAGAATTCCAATTGCTTATAAATATTTAAGAACTGGATTCCAAACAGTTGCTTTAGTTGGAAATGCTGTTAAACATTACAATACTGGAATTGATGTTCCATTTGAATATACTCCAGAAGTACCTGATACTTCTATTACAACTGCACAATCAATTTACTTTGTCGGATTATTAATATTATTAACTGGTGTAGGTATCATTTATTCAAATGTTAAACCAAGTAAAGCAAACTCATAAGATTAAGTTAAAAAAGAGCCAGATATTATTAATCGGCTCTTTCCTTGTATTTATAGGATTAATCATAATATTTTGGAATTCATTTCTAGCTCTTAGAGATGAAGTATATGCTGATTTAATGGTTGATATTGTTCTTAGTAATGCCGAAGGGAATGATGGTGAAGTATCATCAGTTCCTGTAACAAATAACTTACCTTCAGACGGTAGTGAAGAACAAGTTCAACAACAAGAAGCTCCAATTAATTATGATCAATATCTAGGAGTCTTAGAGATTCCTAAAATAGGATTAAAAAGAGGTTTCTTTGATACCAATAATTATTATAATAATATTGAGTATAATGTAGCAGTTGTTAAAGGCTCTACCATGCCTGATATAAAGAATGGTAATTTAATATTAATGGCACATTCAGGGGATGCATATATTTCTTACTTTGCATATTTATTCTTGCTTAATGTAGGAGATAATGCTTATATAACTTATCAGAAGAAACAATATAAGTTTCAAATTGTAAATATATATGATGTTCCAAAAAATGGTAGAGTAAAGATTCAACGTAATTATGATCGTACTACTTTAACGTTAATTACTTGTACGAAGAATAATGATCAATCTCAAACAGTCTATATTGCGGAACTAGTGTAGAGGGTGATTGGCTTGAAACTTTCATTTTTTGAAAAGATATTAACGTTATTTAAATATATGTTTTCATCCTTCTTATCAATAGAATTACTATTATTTAGTACATTATTATTTGTAATATTAATAGTTAATCTAAAGTCTGAAAAGAAGTTTGTAACATATGCGGCTATAGTAGTTTATCTAGGACTACTAATTGGTACATTACTAGCGTATGGGGATTATGTATTATTAAGTGTTAAAGCTTTCTTTAAGATGATAATTACATATCTATGTTTCCCAACTCCAGTTGCTTTCTTTACTACTATAGTTTTAGTAACTGCAATTATGATATATACATTATTTAGTAAAGAACTAACTAATTTTAAAAGAATATTTAATTATTTATTATTTACTTTAATTTATTTCTTATTTACTTCTTTTGTAGCGCTTGCTTCATATAATAAAATAGATTTAAGTAGTTCAGTTTCTTTATATTCAAATGATAATATTTTAGTAGTTGTACAAGCTAGTAATTTCTTACTTATTTTTTGGATAATATATACTGCTTTTTATAAGCTTTATGCTTATTTTAAAGAAAAATTTGATGTAGAAGAAAAATAGAGTTTAGACTCTATTTTTTTTATGCTTTTTTATAGGTAAATCACCCAATGTACTTGCAAAAAATGGTATAATATAAGATGAGTAAAAATAGACAAAAAAGGTAGGTGA
>CAMJOB010000035.1 GCA_946407495.1 uncultured Bacillota bacterium
TTATCATCTGTACATGTATATAGTGTTATTATTTTATCTTTTGTTGTTACATCTACTTGGAAATCATATATACTTCTTTGTACTGATAGTTTTAAATATTCTTGATATTTTTCTTCTGAGATAGAATTTATATTTGATTTAAAGTCATCTTTATCTATTGAATAAATTGAGAATACTTCGTATGTTAGGTACGAATTAATTGTATTAAAAAATATATATTTATTATTTTTATACCATTCTTCATTCATTGTATTTTTTAAAGTACCAAACATTGAATTATCTAGTCTATTATGACCATAGATAATATAATTATCATCTGAATTATCTAATTTATTTCTATAATCTAAGAATATCCAACCTGCAGTATTTTCTTTCTTTTCAAAATCATAATTTAAATAATATTTATTATTTGTTGTTTGTACTACTGGGTAATTTATTTCTGTATTTGGTACTTTAATCCAACCAATAGTTTCATCATTTTGTTGTTTTAAATTACTTAAGTTTGTTGTGATGTATGGATATTTTTCTTTTTCTTCTGTCTGATCTGAGGTACGTATTAGATTATTTTTTAATTCATCGTTTTTATTATTTTCTTTATACCATTGATATATAAAGAAGAAACCTATTAATACTAGTATTATTGTTAGTATAGAGACGATATTTGTACTTGTTTTCTTTGACATATTATCACCTTAGATTAAGTATACTAAAGAGTTAAATTATAGTCAAAATAATCTTTCTTTATCTAAAATCTATGATAAAATTATAGTAAGAGAGTAGGGAGATTATGAATAACAAGAAACGTTTTATAGTTGTTGTTGTATTAATATTATTCTTATCTGGTACTTTGTTATTCTTGTTTAACAGCAGTTATGCTGCTAATGTTGTAGAAGATATAGATTTTAATACTTATATCTTTGAAGAGATTGAAGAATTACAAGGAGCAGCTACTGAATATATAAATCAAACTGGTAGTTCTACTAGTTCTACAGAACTATGTTTTCAATATTTAAGAAGAAATCGTTATAATGATACACAATGGAATACTCTATTGGGTGCTATTGATGGTGACTTTGTTGATTATGTAGATGAACATTATAATATTGATATTGATGATGATGATGTAATTGATGATCTTACTTCTCATCAAGATGTTGATTTAATCCATTTAATGGCTGTATTAAATGTTTATTATAAGTATGGTGATACTGCTTCATATGGTGCTTTATCTGTAAGTACTGATTATTCTGGATGGGCAGGAGACTTATTAACATTCTTATCTGAGATTCATACTTATCGTGTTAATAATAGTGTTACTGATAATGATTTATTACAAGAATATACTTCTATGATGTTAGGTACTAATACTGATAGTTCATTTAGTATGGAAGATATGTATGCTGACTTAGATGCATTAAATATTTATAAAGATAGTACTAATAGTCTTAATAATTTAGCTAATGCATTAAGATCTTATTATGATATAAAAGATACTACTTATAATTATTCTAATAGAATTGCTAGTGCTAGATATAGTATTGGTGGTACTGAAACTATTATTAAAGCTAAAGCAGATGAATTACTTAAGAATGCTATGGTGCAAAGTATGTTAATTCCTGCTACTGCAGGTAGTTTTACTGATATAGATTATACTGTAGTAGAGCAAGCTTTTGCTGATTATATGATGGGTAAATCATTAATTTATATAGAAACTGATACTGTTAATTGTGTTGTTGGTAATATTGCTGAAATAGAAATGGTTGATAGAAACTTAGATGTTCCTATTATTACTATGACAGAAGATATATGTGATGTAGAAGTTTATAATAATGTTGTTTATATTAATCCATTAGAGGCTGGTTCTACAGTTATTACAATTAAGTCTCATAATGAAGAAGCTAGTGTTACTATTAATGCTACTGTTACTAATGTTGCTCCAAGTATAACTAAAGATTTAGATGATGAATATAAGTTAGCTAATGGAGTAGAATCTAGTATAAGTATAGTTGCTACTGGTACTAATAATGTTTATACATGGTATATAGGTAATTCTAAAGATGGAGAATTTGATAAATTAGGTGAGACTAGAATTGGTAAATATACTTTTAAACCTAATATGGAAATGGATGGTAAATATATAAAAGTATCTATTATGAATAAAGGTAATACTGCTGTTACTAGTAAAGTTGCTAAGTTGAATGTTGGTAATGCTAGTATTGGTGATGTTGTTGAAACTGGTGATTTAAAATTAATGATAGGTATTCTATTTATATTTATGGCATTTATTTTAAATGTAGCTTTCTATAGTATTAGAGCTAGTAAGATAACTGAATAAAAAGCAAGTATAGTACTTGCTTTTTTTGTATTTAATAGTATAATTAATCTTGACGTTTTTGCAAAAGAGCTAGATATCTATGCCCACCGCATATTGATATGTGGCTTTTTTGCGTTGGGAAGGAGTGTGTATTTTAAAAATGTCATTCATCGAGGTTAAGCAGATATCAAAAACTTTTCGATTAGTAAAGAAGAAAAGTGGTTTAAAGGAAGCTTTTAAGTCTTTCTTTAAAAGAGATTACTTCTATGTTAATGCTGTTAACGATATTTCTTTCTCTATTGATAAGGGAGAAATAGTTGGGTATATCGGACCTAATGGTGCTGGTAAATCTACAACTATTAAAATACTTAGTGGTATTTTAGTTCCTGATTCTGGAGATTGTAAAGTTGATGGTATTACGCCATGGAAGCAACGTAAGGAATATGTTAAAAAAATCGGTGTTGTCTTTGGACAAAGAAGCCAATTATGGTGGGATATTCCTGCAGAAGATACTTTTGATTTACTAAAAGATATTTATGATATTCCGGAGAAAGAATATCAAGATACTAAAAGAGAATTAATTGAAAAATTAAATCTTGCTGATATCATAAACATTCCCGTGAGACAGTTGTCTCTAGGTCAGAGAATGCGCTGTGAAATTGCTGCATCATTGTTACATAATCCAGAAATATTATTTTTAGATGAACCAACTATTGGATTAGATGCTGTATCAAAACAGTTAGTTCGTGACTTTATAAAGAGACTTAATAAAGAAAAACACACAACGATTATACTTACTAGTCATGATATGGCTGATATTACATCTTTAGCTAAAAGAATTATTTTAATAGGAAAAGGTCAAGTATTATATGATGGCTCTTTAAGAACACTTAAGAATCAATATGAGACTAATAGATTAATTCATATTAAAACTAAAGATAAGATTACTATTAGAAATAAGGGTATTCTTAATAAGATTAAAGCTAAAGATGGATATGATATTTTACTTAATACTAAAGAGTTATCTATTTCTGAATTCTTAAATCGTATTAGTAGGAACGTAATAATAGAAGATATCGATATTGAGAATGAAAGTATTGATCAAATTATTGTTAAATTATATGAGGATTATCAAATTTGAGAGCATACTATTCATACTTTAAATTAAAGTTTATTAGTGGTCTTCAATATCGAAGTGCAGCACTTGCAGGTATAGCAACTCAATTCTTTTTTGGGTTTGTATATATCATGGTTTATGTTGCTTTTTATGAATCTGGTAGTAGTAATGTTCCAATGAACATATCTCAATTAATTACTTATGTATGGTTAAATCAATCATTCTTTGCATTAATTAATCAATTTTATAAAGATCAAGAGTTATTTCAATTAATAAGAACAGGAAATATTTCTTATGAATTAAGTAGACCTAAAAATATGTATTTTTTATGGTACTTCAAAATTCTTGGTCAAAGACTTGCAAATGTAGTTATGAGATTTTTTCCATTATTAATTGTTACTGTTTTATTGCCAGAACCATATAAGTTTTCTGCACCTAGTTCTTTATTATCTTTTGGATTATTTATTCTATCGCTTTTTATTGGTACTTTATTAGTAACTGCTATTAGTACTTTATATCCTATACTTATGTTACTTACTATGAATGAAAAAGGTGTTGTGAATATAGTTGTAGTTATTGCAGATTTATTATCTGGAGTAGGTATTCCAATAGTCTTTTTCCCTAACTTTTTAAAAGTAATTTCTTCATATTTACCTTTTCAATATATTAGTGATTTACCATTTAGAATATATGTAGGAAATATATTATTACAAGAAGGTATTCATAATATATTTATACAATTATTTTGGTTAATTATTATGATTATATTAGGGTTAATTTTAATGAAGAAAAATTTAAAAAGAGTAGTAGTACAGGGTGGTTAATATGAAGTTATATTTTAAAGCGTTAGGACTTCATTTAAAAAGTGAATTAGAATATAGAGCTTCATTTATTATTTCTTTCTTATCACAAATATTAGTATTCTTTTCTTATTACTTTATAATAATTGCTTTATTTAGTAAGTTTTCTAATATTAAAGGTTTTACTATGTATGAAGTATTATTATGCTTCTCTATAATACAATTTGGTTTTGCCTTTAATGAAGTATTTGCGAGAGGTATTGATAAGTTTGATAAGTTAATAATAGATGGAGGATTTGATAGATTATTATTACGACCTAAGAATATTATTTTACAAGTATTATGTAATGAATCTGACTTTATTAAAGTTAGTAGATTAATACAAGCATTAATAGTTTTAGTTATAGCTGTTATTCATCTAAATATTTCTTGGAATATATTTAGAGTTATATGTTTAATACTAATGTTATGTTCTTCTATAGCAATTTTCTTTGGTATATTTTTACTTGCCGCTAGTTATTGTTTTCTAACTGTACAAGGATTAGAGGTACGTAATGTATTTACTGATGGTGGAAAACATATGGCTCAATATCCTATAGGAGTTTTTAAGAAAGGTTTTGTTTACTTTTTTACAATAATTATTCCTTATGGATTTGTTAATTATTATCCTTTAATGTATTTTGTTGGGAAGAATAATTCTTGCCTTTATTCCTTTTCTCCAATCGTAGTTTTTGTATATCTTATTCCATGCATTTTAGTATTCTATGCTGGAATTAAAAAATACAGTAGTGTAGGTTCTTAGAATCTACACTTTTTTTGTTATTTTTTCTATAAAAATAGATATTTCAATGTTATAATTATATGTAGTAAAGGAAGGGTTGTATGACAAAGAAAAATAGTAGTGATTCTACTCCTATGAGATTGATTGCTATTGGTTTTTGTCTTTTCATTCTTTTTCAAATATTTAGTGGGTTAGATTTAGATAGTGAGAGTGGTGGATACAAGAGTGATCCTAAGACTTTAAGAGTACTTTCTTCTTATGAAAATCAACCTATGGAAAAAGATGTTGAGAAGTATGCCAAGAAAATCAAAAAGGATGTAGAATTCGTTTACAAAGGGGATTTGGATATTGTTGATGAGTTAAATAAAAACTCTAAGTATTATGATGCTGTATGGATATCTAATTCGATGTGGTTATATTTATTAGATAATCCTTATTTAGCAAGTGATTCTAAATCAATGAGTATATCTCCTGTTGTATTTGGTATTAAAAAGAGTAAGGCTAAAGAATTAGGCCTTATGGATAAAGAAGTTACTAATACAATGATTCTTGATCTTATTAAAGAAAAGAAGATTAAATATGTAATGTCTTCTGTTACGCAAACTAATACAGGAGCTACTGCTTATTTAGGATTCTTAACTTCACTTGCAGGTAATCCTGAAGTATTAACTGAAGAGATGTTAAATGATGATAAGTTAGCAGAATCATTAATGAGTTTATTCTCTGGAGTTGAACGTGTAAGTGGTGAAGAAGATTACTTAAAGAAGATGTTCTTAAATAGTGATAAGTATGAAGCAGTTATTGCTGCTGAATCTTCATTAATTGATATTAATAAACAATTAGTTAAGAAGAATAAAGAACCATTATATTTAATTTATCCTAGTGATGGAGTTGCTATTAATGATTCTACATTTGGATTTATTGCTAATGATCCTAACAAAGAAGAATTATTCTTAAAGATTCAAGATTACTTATTAAGTGATACTGGTAAGAAATCATTAACTAGTAATGGTCTACGTACTTGGTACGGAGGAATTAACAAAAATAGTGACAAAAAAGTATTTAATGCTGAATGGGGAATTGATACTTCTAAGTATTTAAATGTTACTAAGTTTCCTTCTAAGAAAGTTATTACTTCTGCATTAAATATGTATATTGAAAAATTAAGAAAACCAACTCATGTAGTATTCTGTTTAGACTTCTCTGGTAGTATGTCTGGAGATGGATTTGATGAACTTGATGATGCAATGAATTATATCTTAGATTATGATCGTGCAAGTAAAGATAAATTACAATTCTCTGCAAAAGATAAAATTACAGTTATTACATTTGGTTCACATGTGTATAACACATGGCATGCAAGTGGTCATGATACAGATGAATTAAGAAAGAATATTGATGGATCAGTTCCAACTGGAACAACAGCATTATATGATGCAGTTATTAAAGGATTAGATATTCTTAATAAAGATAGTGATGATTATACTAAGACAATTATTGCTATGACGGATGGAAATATTAATGTTGGTACATTCTCTGATTTAAAGAATAAATATAAGAAAGTTAAAGATGAAATTCCAATCTACAGTATTACATTTGGTAGTGCTGAAGAAGAACAATTAGAAGAAATTGCCGATTTATCTAATGCAAGAGTATTCGATGGTAAAACTGATTTATTAACTGCGTTTAAGAAAGTTAGAGGTTATAACTAATGAAACACAGCGAAGTAGTATCAGCAGTTGTAGGGGGAACATTCTTTGCTGTTCCATACTTAGCATTAACGGTACCACTTCTTCCTTCCTTAGCGATTGGGGCTGCAGCTTTTGCAGCAGGAGAATTGGTATTTCATAAAGATGAAATTATTCCTTTGAAAGAAGCTGATTTTGATTTATATCAAACATTAGAAAAAGCAAAGAAACAAAATAAACATATTCAGGATATGATTCCTAATATAGATGACGCAGATATAAAAGCAAATTTAAAAGAAATTCATGAGAGTGTAAATAAAATTATTAAGACGATTGAAAAGAAGCCTGAGAAAGTTAAAAAACTTAAAAATTTCTTTGATTACTATTTACCTGTTACAGTTAAATTAGTTGATCGTTTTGATGAAATAGAGAATACTCAAATATCTTCTAAAGATACTAAAAAGTTTTATGAAAATAGTAGTAGAACAATAGAAGAAATAAATGGAGTATTTAAGCAATTCTTAGATAGTTTGTATGAATCAGATTTGATGGATGCAAATGTTGAAATGAAAGTATTAAATTCGATGTTAAAATCGGATGGATTAGATAAAGATTCTATTAAAGTAGAGGAGGATAAGTATGAATAAGAAACAAATTATTGGTATTGTTATCTTTGCAGTCTTAATTCTAGGTATTATTGGTATTAAGTTATTTACTGATACAAATGGACCAATTAGTGGAAACTATACACAAATATATGTTGCTACTGGTGGTGGAAAAGAAGATTTTCTTGCAGATGAAGAAGTTAATAAAATCTTAAAGAAAAAATATAAAATTGAAGCAGTTTACGATAACTGGAGTAATGGTAAAACAGTTGTTAATCCACTTATTCGTGAATCTGTTGGTTTTGGTAATCAAAGTATTATCGATCGTTTAGCTAATAATGAAGCAGTAACTATTCATACTGAAGGTGTTTCTACTTATGATGCATTATTTACTTCAGATCAAAGATTCTATGATTATTACAAATTATATCCAAATAAAGAAAAAGGAGAGAGTGATCGTTATTCAGTACTTGAAGGTGGTCTTACTCTTAATACTCCAATTGTAATTTATTCTTGGAAAGAAGTTGCTGATAAATTAATTGAGCAACAAATTGTTACTAAAGATGAAGATGGTGTTTATTACATCACTGATATGAATAAATTAATGAACTATATTCTTGAAGGAAAGAAATGGTCAGATATTGGTTTAGGTGATTTATATGGAAATGTAAATATTGCTTCAACTGATCCTGTTTCTTCTTCTCCAGGAGCTACTTATTATGGTTTACTTCTATCTATCTTAGGTAATGGACAAATTACTGATGAAGGACTAGAAGGTAATCTAGAAAAATTAAAATCTTTCTATCAAAAGTCTGGTTATATGAATAATACTCCAGCAGACTTGTTTGAACGTTATTTAAAAACAGGCATGGGTGGAGAACCTATGATAGTAGATTATGAAAAGAGTTTGATTGATTTTGCAAACTCTAATCCAAATGGATTTAAACAAGTAAAAGATGATATCGTTGTTCTATATCCAAAACCAACAATTTGGAATAGTCACTGCTTTGCAGCATTTACTGATAATGGTAAGAAACTATACAAAGCATTACAAGATGAAGAGATTCAACAAATTGCTTGGGAAAAATATGGATTCCGTACTGGTATTACTGGTGGTAATTATGATGTATCTTCAGTTGGTATCGCAATACCTAAAACAATTAAGAGTACGGTTACAAGTTTAAAAATGGATTACTATAATCAATTAATTGATTATTTGAAAAAATAGGAGGTAAAAATATGGCTGCTTTAGAAATGAAAGTAAAAGCTAAAGAAGATGAAAAGGTTACAGAATTAGTTAACAGTGAAGTTAAAATTACAGAGGAGAAAATTGAAAAGAGTTTAAATTATGATGAATTAACTCAAGAAGAAAAAGATGCAGTAGATGAATTCAATAAGAAAATTGATGTATTTGATTCTACTCAAATTCTTCAATATGGAGCACCTGCTCAAAACAAAATTTCAGAATTCTCAGATACAATCTTAGAAGATGTTAAAACTAAGAATGTTGGAGATACTG
>CAMJOB010000036.1 GCA_946407495.1 uncultured Bacillota bacterium
ACTTCTGTTACAGCCATCTTTTGACGATTGTTTAAATCTCTTCCGATAGGTGCATCAATTGTACCAGTTTCATGTTTAATTAGTCCATCAACTATAGCTAAATATTTTCTTTCTACCTCTTTTTTAGAAATCATTTCTGATAACTTTTCATGAGTGAATTCATTTTTAGCAACTAACATTAATCCACTAGTATCTTTATCAAGTCTATGAACAATACCAGGTCTATTCTTTTCACCACTAGTTAAATCAAATTTATATAGTAAAGCGTTTACTAAAGTACCTGTATAATGTCCTGGAGCCGGATGTACAACCATGCCACTTGCTTTATTAATAATTAATAAATCATCATCTTCATAAATAATATCTAATGGAATGTTTTCTGGTTCTACATTCATTTCAAAATCTAGTTCTTCTTCTACTTCAATTTCATCATTTTCTTTTACTTGATATGAAGCATTTACTGTTTTACCATTAACAGTTACTTGATCATCTTTAATTAGTTTTTGTGCTTTACTTCTAGATATATCTAATTTCTCTGCTAGATATTGATCTAGTCTTTTATTATCTGTTTCTACTACTATCATAGGGCACCTCCCTTTTTAATTGCTTTTGTATTATAACATATTTTCTTTATTTTTTCTATCATTAATTATAGAGACTACTAAATATAGTGCTACCCCACAGGTAATTCCTATATCGGCAATATTAAATACTGGGAACTTATAACCGAATATATTAAATGATAAAAAGTCTGTTACACTTTGGAATAGAATTCTATCAATTAAGTTACCGACCATTCCACCTAGTAATATTCCTAATGAAAGATTAATTAATTTTGTAGGTTTATTTTCTTTTTGAATAACATTAATAATTACACCTAAACATACTAATGAGATTACTATTAAAAATATTGTATGTCCTGTAAAACTACTGAAGGCTGCTCCTTCATTTTCTACATAATAAAAAGAGAAGAACTTTGGAATAAGAGTATATTCTTTGGCAAATACTAGATATGATCTTACTAAGATTTTTGATAATTGATCTAGAATTAACCATATAATTGCTGTTAAGTATATTTGTTTATTCTTCATTTTCTTCTCCCTTTAAATCTTTTATTTTGTCTACTATTATTTGGATTTGATCCATTCTTCTTTCAACGTTACCTCTTATTTTTAATAAGTCTCCTACTGAAATATCTGGATATCTATTATATGTTTTAGGGAACAATGTATATTCCATTGTAGTTGTTTCATCACTACCTGTTATAAAACACATTTTATCCCCTTTTTTAGTATTAATTGTTTTTATTTTATCCACAAGAATTAATGTATCTACTTGTTTATTTAAATGTTTATCCACAGTATTTAGTGGAATACAATATGGATTTTGTTTTTTATAACGATTAGTTGGATGTGATGATAAGTAGAATCCAAATACTTCTTTTTCTTTTTCTAATAACACATCATTAGAATAGTCTTTTTGGAATTCTATATCTGGTTTCATTACTAATTCAGGGTCAATATCCTTTGTTAGTTCAGCATAGTTAAATAAACTATCTAAGTTATATATTAGGGTTGCTCTATTGTAGCCAAATTCTTTAAAGATATCGGCATTGATTAGAGTTTCTAGATTTTTCTTACCTAGTCCACTTAAATATAATCTACTGAAGCAATCATAGATATCTTTAAATGGTCCTGCTTCTTTGGCAGATTTAATTTGTTCAGATACTACTGTACCAATAGATTTTATATTTGATACTGGATAGATTATTTTATTATCTTTTACGATGTATCTTGATTCACTATTATTTATAGTAGGTTTTTCTACTTCTATTCCATTAGCTTTAGCTTCCATGATATATTCATGTGTTTTAGATTCACTACCTATTATATTAGTTAAGATAGCTGCAAAGAATATTTCTTTATAATGACATTTTAAGTATGCCATTTTGTAAGCAATTAGTGAATAAGCTACTGAGTGAGATCTATTAAAACCATAACCTGCGAAGTTAAGTACTAAATCAAAAATCTTTTTAGCTTGTTCTTCTGTATGGCCTAGTGCTTTACTCTTTTCAATAAACTTCTCTTCTTCTGCTTTTAAAAGATCTACTTTTTTCTTAGACATTGCACGTCTTAGTATATCTGCTTCACCTAATGTATATCCTGCAAATTTATTAGCTACTTGCATTATTTGTTCTTGATAAATCAAAATACCATAAGTGTTCTTAGTAATGCTTTCTAAAGATGGATCAAGATAAGTTACTTTCTCTTCTCCGTGTCTTCTTCTTATATATGAATCTATATTAACAGCTGCTCCTGGACGGAATAAGGCTATTGCTGAGAAGATATCTTCGAAAGTATTTGGTTTTAATCTTCTTAAGAAGTTACGCATACCAGTAGATTCGAATTGGAATATTCCACTAGTATTAGCTGTTTCAAATATTTTTAATGTTTCTTTATCGTCTAATGGTATTTTAGAAAATTCTATATGTTCACCAGTAGATGTTTCTATATCTTTTAAAATATTATCTATAATAGTTAGATTTTTTAGACCTAAGAAATCCATTTTTAATAAGCCTAAGTCTTCAAGATATTCCATAGTATAACTACTTAGATACATTCCATCTCCTGTAGTTAATGGTATTACTTCATCTAAATCAACTTGGCTCATTACAATACCTGCAGCATGGGATGAAGTATGTCTAGGGAATCCTTCTATTTTTAAGGCAATATTATACATTTTAGTAAGAGCAATATCAGAATCAATTCTTACTTTAAATGTTGGATTCTTTTCATAGAAATCTTTTAATTTATCTTTCGTAAATCCTGGGATAAGCTTACATACACTATCTATTTTATATTGTGGAATATTTAGAACTCTACCTACATCACGTAAGTCTTGTTTTGCACTTAATGTACCGAATGTTACAATTCCACAAACACGTTTTTCTCCATACTTTTGTCTTACATATTGAATAACTTCATCACGTCTATTATCTGGAAAGTCAGTATCAATATCAGGCATTGTTTTACGTTCTGGATTTAAGAATCTTTCAAATAACAAATCATATTCTAATGGATCAATATCAGTTATACCTAGAGAGTATGCAACTAAAGAACCTGCTCCAGAACCTCTTCCTGGTCCAACTAAGATTCCATTTTTCTTAGCAAATTTTATAAAGTCATATACAACTAAGAAGTAATTTGGAAATCCCATCTCAGTTATTACATTTAACTCATGAGTTAATCTTTCTTGATACTCTTTAGTTACTTTTCCATTCAATCTTTTATTTAGACCTGCCTTACACAATTCAAATAAATATGATGGAGCATCATCACATTCAAAGATTGGTAGTAATAATTTACTAGGAGGAAATTCTATATTACATTTATCAAGAATTAACTTTGTATTTATTAGACCTTGATTATTACTTAGTTCCATAATATTAGTAATATTCAAATTGTGATTATCTACATCGTAATCTATATCATCTGAGATAGTTTTTCCATCACGAATACGTAATAGATATGGTAATGTATCTGAATCATTTTTATCGTAATATAAATTTTCTTGGAAAAATACAATGTCTTTTGTTAATACAAGTGTTTCTTTTTCTTCTTGTTTATTTGAATAACCTATATATAGTTCTTTATATACATCTTTTAATTCATCATACTTAGTACGTGATTTATAAGGGATAACTGCGATTAAATTATCTTTATATTTATTAAGATCGTTTAACTCTACTTTTCTTTCATTTTGAATTGTAGAAAGTTTTAATAAATTTTGATATCCAGAATAATCTTTTGCAAATACAACTACAGTAAAATCTTCTAGGTTTAATTCTAAGCCTATAACTGGTTTTATATTTTCTTTTTCACATTTTTTAATAAACTCCATTGTTCCATACATATTGGAGTCAGCGATAGAAATTGCTTCAAGATTATTATCTTTAGCATAAGAGATAAGCATGTCTATTTTTAGCAAAGATGATAATAGTGTATAATTCGTTTTATTATATAGTGGAATAAACATAACACATACCTCCATTTCAATATTATTCTATCATAAATATTTATTTATTAGAATAGATGTTTGATTTCTTACTTTTTCTTTTTTTATTGAAATCTAAGGAAAAAATTTGACTTTGTGCCTCATTTATGATAAAGTTATTAAGCAGAACGCAGAACCGAAGGAGGGAATTTTTAATGGCAGTTAATGTATCAAATAGAGTTGGTAATGTTAAAAATAAAAGATCTCATGCTTTAAATGCAACAAAATCTAGACAAAAATTAAATTTACAAGCATATAAACTTGAGGATGGAACAACAGTTAGATTATCAACAAAAGAAAAAAGAACACTTAATAAGAGTAAAAAAGCTGCATAATGAAATGCAGCTTTTATTTTACTCTTTTTTTATTTTGTAAGTTCACAAGTGTATCCTGATGATTCAGCTCCACCCTTAACTGTCTCTAATGGAGTGTTAATTGGGAAGTCAACTTTCAATTGTGGATTTGCTTGAATGTTTGCAGATATTTTTGACATATCTAATTTTGTTAAATCAATTTGTGTAGTAACAGAGAATCCATAGCTCTCTCTTGGTGCAGTTAAAACATTGAATCCTTCAACTGTACCATTTGTGCCTTCATAGGCTTTATATGCAGTTAGTAGATTATTCATTGATGATTGTCCCATAGCATTTCCTGCAATCATATCTACTATAAATATCTTAGTTTCAGATTTTAATTGATCATCTTCAAATGCGAATGTGAAATGTGATTCTGTATTTGTACCATTTACATTATTTAAAGATTGAATAGAACATGTAAGTGCTTGAATAACTTTTTCAGGTTCCTTAGCTTCCTCTTTAGCTTTTCTTTCAGATACATTAGTTTGTTTTGCTGGTGTCATGTTCTTTTGAGTGTACATAATAAACCCTTGACTACCTGCACCTAACATAATCATAAATGCCCCAATAATAGCGCAAATTATTGCTGGCTTCTTGCTAACCTTTCTTTCATATTTAGCTACTTGTCTTAGTTCTTCTAAGTTTAATACTTGAGTACGAGCTAATTCTTCTGGATCTAATTTTACTTGTTGTTTTTCGTTATCCATAATTGCCACCTCTATTCTACAAATTAATTATAACAAAATGTGGCAAAATGTAAAATAAAAAATAACTATTTCTAGTTATTTTTCGTTATATTTAACTATTTTTTACTCTTGCATCGAACTTTTTACGTTCTTCAGTGTTTAAAATACGTTTTCTTAATCTAATATTATTTGGTGTAACCTCTACTAATTCATCTGAATTAATGTAATCTAATGCATATTCTAATGAGATTGGACGAGGTCTTTTTAATACTACTGTATGATCTGATCCTGCAGCACGAGTATTAGTTAATTGTTTTCCTTTTACTACGTTTACTGCTAAGTCATTTTCTCTATTACATTCACCAACAATCATACCTTCATAAACTTCAGTTCCTGGTTCAATAAACATGATACCACGATCTTCTAAGTTTCCAATTGAGTATGCAGTTGAAGAACCATTTTCCATAGATACTAATACACCAAGTTTTCTTTCTCCAATATCTACTTGTTCATATGGTAAATATTCTTTGAATGAGTGTGACATAATTCCATAACCTTTTGTTAATGTCATGAAATCTGTTGAGAAACCAATTAATCCACGAGATGGAATTGTATAAAGTAATCTTACTTGGTTCTCAAAGTTTGCCATACTTTCCATTTTTCCACCACGAATACCTAATTGTTCAATTACATTACCCATGCAATCTTCTGGTACTTCGATTTGTAATTCTTCGTATGGTTCACACTTTTGTCCATTTATTTCTTTAATAATAACTGTTGGTTTTGAAACTTCAAGTTCAAATCCTTCACGTCTCATATTTTCAATTAAAATACCTAAATGTAATTCTCCACGACCACTTACTAAGAATGATTCGTTAGTAGCTGGTTCTACTCTTAAACTTACGTCTTTTTGAGTTTCTTTATTTAATCTTTCTTCAATCTTACGAGCAGTAACAATCTTTCCATCTTTACCTACAAATGGTGATGAGTTAGTTCCAAATGTCATTTGTAATGTTGGCTCATCGATATGTAATTGTGGTAATGGTAAGATTTGATCATTATTACATACTGTTTCACCTACTGAAATATCTGCAAGACCAGCGATAGCTACGATATCTCCAGCTTCTGCTTCTTCTATTTCAATACGGTTATATCCATAATAACCGAATAGTTTTTGAATTCTAAATTGTTTTGTAGTTCCGTCTAATCTACAACAAGTAACAACTTCTCCAGTTTTGATTTTACCATTGTGTACTCTACCAATACCAATTCTTCCTACGAATTCATTATAGTCTAATAACGCTGGTTGGAATTGTAATGGTTCATCAGAGTTTCCTTTTGGTGCTGGAATTTCTTCTAAGATAGTATCTAGTACTTCACTAAATCCTTCAGTTTGAGTTGATAAGTCATCACTCATTGAACATGTACCATTGATGGCAGCTGCATAGATAACTTTGAAATCTAATTGTTCATCATCTGCACCTAATTCAATGAATAAGTCTAATACTTCATCAACTACTTGCTTACATCTAGCACTTGGTTTATCTACCTTATTAATAACAACGATTGGTTTTACTTTTGCTTCAAAAGCTTTCTTTAAAACGAATCTTGTTTGAGGCATTGCACCTTCATAAGCATCTACTACTAAGATAACTCCATCTACCATATTCATGATACGTTCAACTTCTCCACCGAAGTCTGCGTGTCCTGGAGTATCTAAGATATTAATTCTTACTCCTTTATAATCTAAAGCAGTTGTCTTTGCTAAAATTGTAATTCCACGTTCTTTTTCTAGAGCGTTAGAATCCATTGATACATTACTAACATCTTCATTTTCACGGAACATTCCAGAATGTTTTAAAATTCCATCTACTAGTGTTGTTTTTCCATGGTCAACGTGAGCAATAATTGCTACATTTCTTTTTTCCATAATTTCCACCTCTTTTAAACGTCGCTCTACATTATATCACATTATTTTTTAAATTTCTAGTTTTTTGCAATAAAAAAACGAAGTTTCCTTCGTTAATCTATAATGGAATTCAAGTATTCTGCAACAGAATTGATAGTATCTTTTTTTAATAGATCTAACACTTTATGGTGTTTTTTCATTACTAATCCATCATATTTTTCTAACATTTCATAGTCATTAATGTCATCACCAAGAACTATAATGTTACTGCTTATATAATAATTATCCGTTAAGAATTCTAGTGCACTACACTTATTAACATAGCTATCAATAATATTAATATGTTTACTACTTACATATGCATATACATCTGCAACTTGTTTTATCTCTTCTGTAACTTCTAAGGCTTCTTTTATATTTTTTACTGTAACTGTAATCTTTGAGGCATGATCAATTATATCCTCATCGTTAAAGGCAGTTTCAAAATTAAAAGGTAATCCTTTTTTAATTAAGAATTCTTCAATTTTTTTTGACTTTTCGATATCGATTGGGTTTTTCTTCATACAATTATCATCTTTATCAAATAGATTTGCTCCATCTTGACATACTAAATAACTATATGGGATATCGTGTTCAGTTAATACTTTTTTGATGTTTGTAAAACTACGACCAGTAATAATAATAAAGATATTTCCTTTTGAGATAAAGTTTTTTACGGCTTGTATATTTTCCATTAGCCCTTTTTCATCTTTTACGTATAGTGTGTTATCAAAATCACTTGCTATAACTTTCATCTCATTCACCCATGTTTATTATACCCTATTTTTAGCCTCATTAAAAGCAAAAAATGTTGATATTTCAACGCTTTTTTAATATTTTTTAGAATTTTTTAAAAAAAGTTGTTGACATAACTCTTATTTATAGTATAATTAAATACGTCTACTGATTTAGTCGGGACTTAGTCTTCGGAAATTTATGGCTGGGGTTCGATTAAACAATTTATGCGGATGTAGTTTAATGGTAGAACCCCAGCCTTCCAAGCTGACTACGGGAGTTCGATTCTCCTCATCCGCTCCAT
>CAMJOB010000037.1 GCA_946407495.1 uncultured Bacillota bacterium
AAGCAAAGAAACTAGAATGCGTGGATAATAAAGTACGAATTATTCACGACCATTCCGTATCAGTTGATAAGAGTATCAAAAAAATCGGAAAACATCGCATTACGAAAACATCGCAAAGATATTTCTGTAAACAATATCTTAAAGCGAATCCGGTTCAAATGGCTTTATTGCATATAACTGATAAATTATTTGTTCTAACATTATATATAAGAGCCATATTTGGGAGGTAAAAATGAAAGGAATTATTTTAGCTGGAGGTAGTGGAACTAGACTATATCCAATCACAGAAGGAATTAGTAAACAATTAATGCCTATCTATGATAAACCAATGATTTTCTATCCATTAGCAACTTTAATGTTAGCTGGAATTAGAGAAATCTTAGTTATCACAACTCCACAAGACCAAGAACAATTTAAAAAACTATTAGGAGATGGATCAAAATTCGGTATTGAATTAAGTTATGTAGTTCAACCATCACCAGATGGACTTGCACAAGCATTCATTTTAGGTGAAGAATTTATTGGAGAAGATCCATGTGCCATGATTTTAGGAGATAACATTTTCTATGGAAATGGATTCAATAAGTTATTAGAAGATGCTAAAACTAATGCTGAAAACGGAAAAGCAACAATCTTTGGTAACCAAGTTAGAGATCCAGAACGTTTCGGTATTATGGAACTAGATGAACATAGAAATGTATTAAGTGTTGAAGAAAAACCAGCACATCCAAAATCAAATTATGCAATCACAGGATTATATTTCTATCCTGCAGGAGTTGCAGAAAAAGCTAAAACTATTAAGCCATCCGCAAGAGGAGAGTTAGAAATAACTACTCTTAACGATTTATATTTACAACAAGGTGATTTAAAAGCAGAACTTCTAGGAGACGGTTTCACATGGTTCGATACTGGAACATTTGATAGTCAAGTAGATGCTGCTAACATGATAAGAACAATTGAAACAAACAAGGACAAGATTATTTGTTGTCCAGAACAAATTGCTTACTATCGTGGTTGGGTTTCAAAAGAACAACTACAAGCACGTGCTGACCTATTAAAGAAAAATACATATGGTCAATATTTACAAAAGGTAATTGAAGAAACAAAGTAGGAGGAACCCCATGAATAAAATCGAAACAAACTTAAAAGATTGTTACATATTAGAACCTCAAAGATTCGGTGATGAAAGAGGTTATTTCGAATCAGTAACAAAAGAACAATTAGAAGAATTAGGATTTAAAGGGATTTATCAAGTAAGTAATTCCAAAAGTGGTAAAGGAATTGTAAGAGGATTACATTTCCAAAAAGACCCATATTGTCAAGCTAAAGTAGTACGTTGCCATAGAGGTGGAGTACTAGATGTAGTTGTTGATATGAGAAAAGACTCTGAAACTTATGGACAATACACAAGTGTAGAATTAACTCCAGAAAATGGAAGAATGTTATATGTACCTCGTGGATTTGCTCATGGATTTGTAGCTTTATCTGATGATACTTTATTTGAGTATTATGTAGATAATAAATATATGCCTAGAATGGAAGGTGGAATTCTTTGGAATGATCCTGCTCTAGGAATTAACTGGGATGAAATTTTTGAAAAATATGGAATTGATGAACCAGTATTATCTGCAAAAGATAAAGATCGTAATACTTTAGCAGAATGTGATGTAGAATTTTTAAGACGTCCAAAAAGATATTTAATCACTGGATGTGCTGGACAATTAGGACATGACATTGCTTTAGAATTACAAGAAAGAGGAGAAACTGAAATACTTGCTCTAGATAGAAATGAAATGGATATCACTGATAAAGAACAAGTAATGAAAGTTGTTAAAGGATTTAAGCCAGACGTAATTTTCCACTGTGCTGCATGGACTGCTGTAGATAAAGCAGAAGATGAAGTAGAAGCAGTAGAAAAAGTAAATGTTGAAGGAACAAAGAACTTAGTAGATGCTTCAATTGAAGTAGGAGCTAAGATAATTTATATGTCTTCTGATTATGTATTCGATGGTAAAAAAGAAGGATACTATACAGAGGAAGATCAAGTTAATCCAATGAGTGTTTATGGAAGAACTAAATTCGAAGGTGAAGAAGAAGTTCGTCGTAATCCAAATCACTTTATAACTCGTATTTCATGGGTATTTGGATTAAATGGAAATAACTTTATCAAGACAATGTTAAAGTTATCAGATTCTAAAACTGAATTAAATGTAGTAGATGATCAAGTAGGTTCACCTACATATACTGTTGACTTAGCTAAATTATTAGTAGAAATGGCTCAAACAGATAAATATGGAACATATAACGTAAATAATGAAGGTTATTGTTCATGGGCTGAATTTGCTAAATATATTATGGAAAGCAATGGTAAGACTACAAAAATTAATCCAGTAACTACTGAAGAATATTTAGAGTTAACTGGTACTAAACAAGCATATCGTCCAAGAAACAGTAAGTTATCTAAAGATAAATTAGAAGCAGCTGGTTTCGAACGTCTTCCATCATGGCAAGATGCTACAGATAGATATTGCAAAGAATTAAAAAGAGTTAAAAAATATTAGAAAGTAGGTATTTATGAAATATTTAATTACAGGTGGAGCTGGATTTATTGGAAGTAACTATTGTCATTATGTAGTTAATAAATATCCAGAAGATCAATTTGTATGTTTAGATGCATTAACATATGCAGGAAACTACAATAATATTAAATCACTTGAAGGAAAACCAAACTTCAAGTTTGTACATGGAGATATTACAGATAGAGAATTAGTAGATAAATTATTTAATGATGAAAAATTCGATGTAGTAATTAACTTTGCTGCAGAATCTCACGTAGATAATTCTATTAAGAATCCAGGTATCTTCTTAACTACAAATATTATTGGTACTCAAGTATTAATGGATGCATCATTAAAATATGGAATCAAGAGATACCATCAAGTATCAACTGATGAAGTATATGGAGACTTACCTCTAGATCGTCCAGATCTAAAGTTTACAGAGGAAACTCCAATTCATACATCAAGTCCTTACTCATCATCTAAAGCAGGTGCTGACCTATTAGTTGGTGCATATCATAGAACATTCGGACTTCCTACTACAATTAGTAGATGTTCTAATAACTATGGTCCATACCAATTCCCAGAAAAACTAATTCCAGTAGTTATTTCTAAAGCACTTAAAGATGAAAATGTTCCAGTATATGGAACAGGATCAAATGTAAGAGACTGGATTCATGTACATGACCACAATGTAGGAGTAGACTTAATCGTACGTAATGGTAAAGTAGGAGAAGTTTATAACTTAGGTGGACATTCTGAAAGAGATAACTTAACTATGGTTAAGAATATTCTTAAACAATTAGGTAAGAGTGAAGATTTAATCAAGTTCGTAGAAGATCGTAAAGGTCATGATTTAAGATATGCTATTGATTCTACAAAAGCAGAAAAAGAACTTGGATGGAATCGTTCTTATACATTCGAAGAAGGAATTAAAGAAACAATTGATTGGTATTTAAATAATACTGATTGGATTGATAACATTCTATCTGGCGAATATAAAGAAGCTTATAAAGACTAAAAAGAAACGTGTATTTAATACACGTTTTTTTATTTATTTTTATATACTAATTTGATAAAATGTATATAGTAGAGGGTGTATATATGTATTGTGGTAAGTGTGGTAATGTATTACAAGAAAATGAGAAGTTTTGCCCTAAATGTGGAACACAAAGATTCTCAAAGTATTGTGGTAAATGCGGTAATATATTACAAGAAAATGAAAAGTTCTGCCCAAAGTGTGGAACATCTGCAGTAGTAGTAAATAATTGTAGTAAATGCGGAAAACTATTTGAAGAAAACGAAAAATTCTGTTCTAAATGTGGAAATGCTAGAGTACAAAATCAAGTAAATATGAATAATACTATGACTAATAGTATTCCACAAAATCAAAATAATAACGTTCAAGTAATTGTTAAAAAGAATAATTATAAACAATGGACTAAGAAAAAAGTACTAGTTTCTGGATTAGCATTTGTTTCAGTCTTCTTAATTGTTTTCTTTGGACTAATGGCTACAGGTAATTTTACTATATTTAAAAAAGCCGGTGGTTCTAGAACTATTATGATTTATATGGTAGGTGCTGACTTAGAGTCTGATAGTGGACTTGCATCTAGAGATCTAGAAGATTTGGATTATTCTTACACATCTAAGAATGGTATAAATGTATTATTAATAGCTGGTGGATCAAAAGCATGGAGAAATGATTTTATAGATGTTACAGAAACATCTATCTATGAATTAGGACCAACAGGATTTGAAAAAGTTGAGACTAGATCTAAAGATAATATGGGTTCAATAGATAACTTATCATATTTTTTAAATTATGCTCACAAACATTATAAATCTAAAAACTATGATTTGATTTTTTGGAATCATGGTGGAGCTGTTGATGGTAGTGAATATGATGAATTAACTGGTGATAATTTAAAAGTTGAAGAAATGAAAAAATCGTTAGAAAATAGTCCGTTTAAGACAGAAAAATTAGAAGTCGTTTCATTCCGTACTTGCTTAAATGCAACTATAGAAATAGCTAATGTGTTTAAAGATTATGCGAATTATTTAGTTGCATCTGAAGAATATACAGTAGGTTCATCTGCAGACTCTGCACTAAGATTTATTAATATAATAAAGAAAAGTGATAGTGCTATAGATTATGGCAAAAAAGAAATAGAAGTATATGAAGAAACTGTATATAATGCCTGTTATGCCTCAAGTATGTTTGGATCTAGCCCAGAAATTTGTTATGGAGCAACTTATTCAATAATAGATTTATCAAAAGTATCTGAATTAAAGAAAGCTGTAAATGATTTTTCAAATGACTTGGATGCAAAGATAGATAGTAATTATGCACAAATTCTTAGTATTCGTTCTAAGCTAAATCAATATGGTGGAGACCGTGCTGGCGATTATTATGAAATGATAGACTTATATGATCTTGCCGATAATATGCAACAATTATCAAGCAATGCTTCAAAAGTTAAAAAACTAATAGATGAGGCGGTAGTATATAACTGGACTAATACAGATTTTTCTCATGGAATTTCTGTATATTTTCCATTACGTGGTGGAAATTTTATTGGTACTTATGATTCAATAACAGTATCAGACAATTATTCTAAACTAATAACAAAATTATTTAATAAGAGAAAACTACAAAATACAAAAGCGTTAACAAATTTTTCTACAATGGAGGCAAAAGTAGAAAAGAAAGATAAGAGTACTACAGACTTAGAAATAGAATTAACAGAAGAACAAATAAAAAATATTGATAAAAAAGGTGTATTAGTATTTGCAGATACCCATGATGGCTTATATCAACCAATCTTCAATGGAAGAGTAAAAGTTGAAGGAAATAAATTAAAAGCAAATATTAAAGAACAATTAATTAAAATATCTGATATCGAATATGATGATAAGAGTATGTGGATGATAATGACAGAAGAGGCAAAAACTGATGATTATGTAGAATTTAAAGCATACCCAAAACTTGTAGAAATAGAAAGTTTAATTGATCCAGAAGAGATTGATGCAACTCTGCTTATAAGAATTGATAAAGAACATCCAACAGGATACGTAAAATCTGTAACAATAGAAAAAAATGATGATAAATCTACAGGTGATAATAAATTTATGTTATTCAGTCCAGTTGCTATAAACTTAAAAAATTATAGATTCCTAAAATTCTATAATAGTAGATATAAATTAATTGATGATAATGGAAATTTTGATAATTCATTTAAGAGTAGTGGTTATTTATGGATTGAATTCTTTAAAACAACTGAATTTAAATTTATAAAAGCAGATCTTGAAGAAGAAGATTTATATGCGGTATTTAGAGTATTAGATATGGATGGTAATGAGTATGACTCAAAACCAATAAAGTTAACGAAGTAGGTGATAAATATGAAGATGATGAAAAAATTAATTATAATCCCTGCAATAGTATTTGTAATTGTAGTAGCTTTATTAACATATGCCTTATTCTTTGGAAATAGTTATAGTTTAAAAACAGGAAAAAGTGCAAACTTTTCTGTACAACTAAATTCTAAAAAAGAAAAAAAGATTACTCTAAATCTAAAAGATGCAGATAGTATAGTATTTAGTAAAATGAATAATACAAAAGTATCTGGAGATTTCTTATTTATAATAAAAAATAATAGTAACAATATAGTAAGAAAAGGTCTAATTCATAAAGATGGAGATACCACTATTAAAGAACTAGACAAAGGTAAATATACGTTACTTATCACATATACAGGTAAAAAGAAATTTAATTTAAAAGGAAAAATAGGATTACAAAAGATAGAAAAGCAAAAGTATGCAACTCTAGCTTATGGCTCATATATTCATAAAAAAATAGAAGAATTTACAGGAGATTACTTTAATTATTTTAGCCATTCTGGAAATGATACTATAACAACAATTAAACTAGCTAAAGAAATAGATGATAAATATAAAAAAGATGAATATTTAGTGTCTGATGAAAAATCGATTAAACCAATTTATATGTGGATTGAAGATAATAAGACTATTTATTTCTATTCAGAATCACCAATAGAGTTTAACCAAGATGCTTCATATACCTTTTATGGACTAAAATCTTTAATTGATATTAAAGATTTAAAATACTTTAGTACTAATGATGTAAAAAAAATGGAGTATCTATTTAGAGATTGTACTAGTTTAAGTGATATTAGTGCAGTATCATATTGGGATACAAGTAAAGTTGAGAACATGGGAGGTTTGTTTAGTGAATGTTCATCACTTATGAATATCAATCCACTACTTGCACTCAATACAAGTTTAGTTACAAAGATAAGTCAATTAATAGGCGGTACTAATGTAACTGATATTAGTGTATTAAAATATTTTGATACCTCAAAAGTTGAAAGTATACTAGGCATATTTTCAGATACAAAGATAATGGACTTCTCACCAATTTCTAATTGGGATGTAAGTAATGTAAAATCTATGTCCTATGCATTTTCTTCAACAAAAATAAAAAAGATTGAAGGACTTGAAAAATGGGATGTAAGTAATGTCGATGATATGAATAATATATTTAGTTATTGTGATTATTTAGAAGATATTTCGGGATTAAAAAATTGGAAACCAGTCAAATTAACTAATTTAAGAGGAGCATTCCAATATACAGCAATTAAAAATGCAGATGCCTTAAAAAACTGGGATTTAACAAATATTAGAAATATTAAAGAAATATTCTATGATTGTCGTAAATTAATTAGTGTAGATGGATTATCAAATTGGGATACTTCTAAATTAACAGATATGAGTAGAGCCTTTGCATATACAAGTTTTAAAGATACAAAAGCATTTACTAATTGGAATGTTTCAAAAGTTGAATCATTGAGTGAAACATTTAGTCATACTAAAATTAATAATACTGATGGATTTAAAAAATGGGACACATCATCAGTAGAAGAATTTGATGAAACGTTTAAGTATTCAAACATTAAAGATCTAGAAGGACTAGCAAAATGGGATGTTTCAAAAGGAACTGATTTTACTAGTATGTTTGAAGGCTGCAAAGATTTAAAAGATACAAGTGCCATCAATTCATGGAAATTTCCAATGAGCTCTACTTATAATCATATGTTTAAGAAAATTGGTGGAGATTTACCAACATGGGCAAAATAATTGTTTTTAATTATTAAACTATGTGGTAAAATGAATATAGTAAAAAAATAGAAGAGGTGTAAGATATGAATAATTGTCCAAAATGTGGAAATGCATTACAACCAGGACAAGATTTTTGTACTAATTGCGGAAATCAAGTTAATAATGCAAATCAACAAAATATGAATCAACCAATGAACAATGACATGAATCAACAAATGAATATGGGTCAACCAATGAACAATGACATGAATCAACAAATGAATATGGGTCAACCAATGAAC
>CAMJOB010000038.1 GCA_946407495.1 uncultured Bacillota bacterium
TCAAATGTTAGGTTTAAAAGAAATAAAAGTTAATATTAATTCTTTAGGTGATAAAGAAAGTAGAGATAATTATCGTCAAGCATTAATTGATTATTTTAAACCTCATATGTCTGAATTATGTGAAGATTGTAATGAACGTATTGATAAGAATCCATTACGTATTCTAGATTGTAAGGTAGATGCAGATAAAGATATTATGAAGAATGCACCTAAGACAATAGATTATTTAAATGAAGAAAGTAAGAATAGATTTGAAACTGTAAAAGAATACTTAGATATTTTAGGAGTTAAATATGAAGTTAATCCTAATATCGTCAGAGGATTAGATTATTACAACCATACAGTATTTGAAATTGAAGCTAAAGTAGAAGGTTTTGGTTCAAATAATGTATTAGGTGGTGGAGGTCGATATAATGGACTAGTTAGTCAATTAGATGGACCTGAAACTCCATGTATCGGATTTGCTTGTGGAGTAGGTAGACTTGTTAAAGCGTTAGAGTTAGAAGAAGTTAAGATGCCTATTGTAGACGATATTGATTTATTCTTAATGTATGTTAATGAAGAAGAAAAGAAATATGCAGTTTACCTATCACAAGAATTACGTATGGCTGGATTTATAGTTGATACTGAATATACTGGACGTTCATTAAAAGCACAATTTAAACAAGCAGATAGATTAAAAGCTAAGTTTACGGCAGTACTTAATAGTGAAGATTTAAATAATAATGAGATTAAGATTAAGAATCAAGCAACTGGTGAAGAAGAAATCATTAGTTTAGATGTATTAATTTATTATTTAGATGAGAAGTTAAATACTGGAGATGAATTTGGAGATTGTGGTTGTGGCGATGAGTCTTGCGATTGTGGTGATGATTGTCATTGTGATCATGATCATGAACACTCTTGTGGATGCGGACATTGTCATGAATAGGAGTATATATGGATAAAGAAAGATTAACTCATTATAGAGAATTATTAAAAGAATTTGGGGATCCTGCTTTGTTTTTAAATAGTAAGGAGCTAGATTTACTAGATGCGACTAAAAAATATTTTGAAAATAAAGATATTAAATTAGCTGGACTAGATGTGTTTGAAGAATTTGATGAATCAATGGACAGAGTTAAGAAAACATATCTTACTGCCAAAGGATTTAGTGATCCAACAGTACATGAAATATTTTTAAAATATCCATTAATGGAAAAATATTATACAGATTTCTTTAATGAACATGAAGGTTCTCTAGGCAGTAATATGAAAGCTGTTTCTATGATTTATTTTTGGGCTAGTCATAATCCTAATTTATATTCTTATCCAATTTCAATTCGTAATAGAAGAGAAAATCATCCTAGTGTAGGAACTTCAAAAGATTGGTTAAGTTTTACTACTGGCATATATCATCTAGCAGCTGGGTCACTAAAGGAATATGAACATAGTAAGAAGAATATTTTACCTTTATATGAACAATTAGAATCAAATGCGACTATGTTAAAAGATCCTGAAATGGCAGTTTTACTTGTTGGAAAAGTAATTCAACAAGCAGAAAAATGTGATAACTATATGGATAAATCTAAATATCTTTTCCAAGAATATCACAATTCCTTAAAACAAATGACTATCTTAGATATGGATACTGAGTTAGAGAATGCACCTAATAAAGGAGACTTCTACTTATGGTTTGATTTAGTAGATAGTGCTAGAGAAGTATGTGAAACTGGTGTTACTAATAGATTTGAAGAACATAAACAAAATGTTTTAAAACTTTATAATAAGAAGGAGAAATAATTATGGAAAAATTAAATATTAATGAATTAAATAAATTTTATGATAAAGAAGTAACTATTAGTGGATTCGTTGATAATATACGTAATCTACAATGGGTACAATTTGTAATTTTAAGAGATGCTACTGGTAAAGTACAAGTAACAATTGAGAAGAGTGAAGAAGCTAATAAAGAGATGGTAGAAATTATTGATAATCTTCCAGTTGAAAGTACTGTTAAGATTACTGGTAAAGTAATGGAATCTCCTAAAGTTAAATTAAATGGAATGGAAATTATTCCAAGTAAGATTGAAGTTACTAGTACAACTACTGGTGAAGAATTACCATTTAACTTTAAAGATTTAGCTAATGTTAATCTTGATACTAGATTAGATTATCGTTTCATTGATTTAAGAAATGAAAAGAATAATTTTATGTTTAGAGTACAAAGTGCTTTAATACAATATATGAGAGAATACTTATATAATAATGACTTTACTGAAATTCATACTCCTAAGTTTATTGGTGCAGCTAGTGAGTCTGGAGCTGAAGTATTCGAAGTTAAGTATTTTGATAGAAAAGCATATCTAGCACAAAGTCCACAATTCTATAAACAAATGGCTATGGCAAGTGGATTTGGTAGAGTATTTGAAGTAGCTCCTTGTTTTAGAGCAGAGAATTCTAATACATCTAGACATGCTACTGAATTTACTAGTTTCGACGTAGAATTATCTTATATTAATGACTTCTATGATGTAATGAACTGTGAAGCAGAAATGCTTGCATATGCATTAGAAAAATTAAAAGAAACATATGGAGAAAAGATTAAAGAAGTATTTGGTGAAGAAATAGTTGTTCCAACACTTCCATTCCCTGTAATGAGACTTGCTGATGTATATAAAGAATTAGAAGAAAGATATGGTTATAAAGTAGATGATTCTGAGAAGAATGATATGACTACTGAAGCTGAAAGATTATCTTATAAATTAGCTAAAGATAAATTTAATCATGAATTTATGTTTATTATAGACTTCCCAGCAGAGAAGAGAGCTTTCTATCATATGAGAGATGATAAAGGTGTTTTACAAGGATATGACTTAATCTGGAGAGGTGTAGAAATCACTTCTGGTGCTCAAAGAGAACATAGATATGATCATATCTGTAAAGTAGCTAAAGAAAAAGGTTTAGGAGACGACGTTAAGTTCTACTTAGAGTTCTTTAAGTATGGTTGTCCTCCACATGGTGGATTCGCAATTGGAGTAGATAGACTTACAATGTTACTATTAAGTATTCCAAGTGTTAAAGAATCTCAATTCTTATTCCGTGGACCTAATAGACTTAATCCATAAGAATAACTTCAAAAGTTATTCTTTTTTTTATCATTTTTTGGTATACTTTAATTAGAGTAGGCGATAGATATGGAAAAGAAACATATAATAAGAGATTCTGGTCGACTTGTTCTTCGTAAATTACGAATTCAAAGTATAAACAAGAATCCTAATGTTGAAAGAGAACATTTTATTAATAAAATAAAGAAACATGAACGTTTATATACGGTATGTTTATCATCTTTCATTTTAGTTATCTTACTTATTATTTCTATTATGATTGGTAGAAATTATAAAAATATTTTATATTTAAATACTTATGATAGTGCCAATTTATTAGTAGATTATTCTACTTATAAGAATGTAATAGGAGATGTAGTAACTTTAACTGATGAAGATATTCAAGATGATATACTTGCTTCTGAAAAACAAACTCATAGATTTACTATTACTAATAAGAGTGATAAAACTACTAAATACTTAATTGTATTTGTAAAAGATAATGATTTTATTAAATTAGATAAATGTGAAGATAAATTATTTAATGAAGAAAGTATTCGTTTTAATATTAATAATGGAACTATCTTTTCATTAGAAGATAAGAATAGAAATCATAATTATATATTAGATGAAGATGTAATACCTGCGAATAGTACTAAGATGTATAACTTAAATATGTGGGTTAATAAAATTACTTCTAAGAATGATAGACATTATCATGGAAAGATTATGATTATAGAAGAAAAATAAAGAAGCATTAAGCTTCTTTTTCTTTTAGAAATTCTTCTATTATTTTAAGCGTTAAATATGGATAATCTAGATATGAAAAGTGGGATGCGGATTTATAGATTATTAGTTCTGAGTTTTTTATTTCTTTTCTAATTATATATGCGTCTTTTAGAGGTGTTGTGGTATCGTTTTGTCCCCATATTATTAATGTTTTTTGATTTATATATTTTAGATAATTAGTTAGATCTTCATTAACTATATTTTTAAAAGTACTACGTAAGTTTATTGGAAGATTTGCGTAGTCAGTAGATGCGAATAAATTGAATAACCATTTAGGCATATAGATATGTTTTAATAATTTAAATAAATATAATTTTAATTTTTGTATTATATTTTTCTTTGGTTTAATAGATGCGATATCTATTAGAATAAGTCTTTTTATTTTTACTTTGTATTTAGTAGATAGTAGAGTAGTTATTCTTCCTCCAAAGGAGTGAGCTATAATAGTTGGATTATTTATTTTCTCTTTCTTAATTAAGGAGCGTATTGTTTTAGTATAATCATAGATTGTTTGGTTTTGCTTTTTTAAGATACTTTTACCAAATTCTGGATAGTCTAATATATATATAGTGTAAGATTTTGATAAGTTATCTATTAAGTAATTAAAAGTAGGACGTGTAAAGCCCCATCCTGGGAGTATCAATATTATATCTTTATGATTTCCATATTTTTCATAGTATATCTTATTATAATCATCTTCAAAGTACATATTGATCACCTATAGTAATGTATTCTATAGTGTCAAATTGGTACCAATGTCTTGTAATATCTTGACTAATGTGCTACAATAAAATTGTCAGGAAGATGCGAAACCGGCTTCTTATAAAACCGACTATAGTAACGATACGGGAGTTCGGAACAGCTATCGGTGTTGAATGCCTAGTTATTAATTAGGAATCCTAATGATAGCGTATGGACACCCACCTGTGGGAACGCGCAGGTTTTATCGTTAGCTAGGACGCTCAACCTGATTTTTTTGTTGTCTATTTTTTTTTATTTTGTTATAATATTAAGCACGTGAGGTGTAGAGACATGTTAATTTTACCTATAGTTAATAAAAATAGAATTTTAAATGTACAAATTACGTTAAGAAATGCAGAAAAAGTACGTAGTAGAGTACGTATGGAAGATGCGAAGAGTAGCGATATTATTGTAAATGGAAAGAAACTAAGTGAATCTATTTATAATAATTCTACTAATTATTCTGATACTGTAAATTTTGTTAGAAGTAATTCATTATTATATCCAAGAAATTATCTTGTCACTACTAAGGGTGCGAATAATTCTTCTTACTATGATGTTTATGAAGTAGCTCCTCCTCCTAAGAAGGTTAGTGAAGAGTTAGATAATTTATATGGAAGAGTTTTAACAGATATGAGAAAAGAAACTCCTGGAACTAATAATGGTAAATACTTAAGTTTTGAAAGTATTGGTTTAGGAGATAAACTTACTGATGAGAAGATCATGAAGTTACAAAAAATTGTTAGAGAAGTTAGAGATACTAGTAAGTGGCCTAGATTATTTGAACAAGAAGGTATTGCAGATTTAACTGATACAATTAATTTTATTCAAAACTTTGATTGTACTGTAGTTACTGATACAACTATTCCAGAAAATAGTCTACAAGATACTTTAAAGGCTTTAGAAGTTATTCGTACAAGAGACTCTAAACATTTAAGAAATTATTATAATATGGCATTAGAAAATCGTAATATCTATGCGAAATTATCTTATATAAATCAAATTGTTTACAAAGAACCATTAAGATTAATCCAATCTAAAAACCAAAGACAAAAACAATATTATAAGGAATTAGATAAGAATGTTGCCTAGACTTAGTCGTTTAGAACGTATTATTGGGACAGAATGTGTTGAATCTTTTTCTAAAAAATGTGTCTTAGTTTTGGGTGTTGGTGGTGTAGGTGGTTATGTTGTTGAAGGACTTGCTCGTAGTGGAGTAGGAAAGCTAATAATAGTAGATTTTGATACTGTAGATGAATCTAATATTAATAGACAAATAATAGCCTTAGGTTCTACTATTGGTAGATTAAAAGTAGATGTATTAGAAGAACGTATTAAAGATATTAATCCGGAATGTGTCGTAGTAAAAAATTCGAATTTTATCGATGAGAATAATTTTATGACTTTATTCTCTGAAGATATAGATTATTTTGTAGATGCATGTGATACAACTACTGTTAAAAAGTTAGTTATAAAAGAATGTTTAAATCGTAATATTCCTTTTATATCTAGTATGGGTACTGGAAATAAATTAGATCCTAGTAAGTTAGAAATTACTGATATTAGAAAAACTGTAAATGATCCACTTGCTAGAATATTAAGAAAGTTTGTAAAAGATGAAAAAATAAATAAAAAAGTAATGGTATGTACTTCAAGTGAGTTACCAATTAAAGTAGAAGGTAGAACTCCAGGAAGTAGTGCTTTTGTTCCATCTAGTGCAGGACTACTTATTTCTAGTTATATCATTCGTGAATTTATTAAAAAATAAAAGAACCAATAAGGTTCTTTTTTTGTTTATTATAATTTTCTATATAGTCCAATTACTTTTCCTAAGATTGATACTTCTTTTAGAATAATTGGTTCCATAGTATCGTTTTCTGGTTGTAGTCTAAAATGATCTTTTTCTTTATAAAATGTTTTTACTGTTACTTCGTTATCTGCATTCATAGCAACAACTGTTTCACCATTAATAGCTGTATTACGTCTTTCTACAATTAGAATATCTCCATCATAGATTCCAACATTAATCATAGATTC
>CAMJOB010000039.1 GCA_946407495.1 uncultured Bacillota bacterium
GTTAATCCTAAGAATCTATGAATTCCACCCATCCATTCAGCATCACGTCCAGCTAAGTATTCATTTACTGTGATAATATGAACACCTTCACCAGATAATGCATTTAAGTATGCTGGAAGTACTGCTGTTAAAGTTTTACCTTCACCGGTTTTCATTTCAGCAATATTACCAAAGTGAATTGCTAGGGCTCCAAGGATTTGTACATAGTAATGTTTTTCTCCTATTACACGGTATGATGCTTCTCTTGCAGTAGCAAATGCTTCTACTAAGATATCATCTAGTGTTTCACCCTTACTTAATCTTTCTTTAAATTCTTCTGTCTTGTTTTGTAATTCAGTGTCAGTTAATTTAGAATATTCTTCTTCTAAATCCATGACTTTATTTGCTAAGACTTCAAATCTTTTTAATTCTTTATATTCATGATCGAACAATTTTCTTAAGAATTTCATTTCGTCATCTCCTTCAAGTTATTATTTTACCAAAAAAAAAGGAAGAAATAAAGATTTTCTTCCTTTATAGACATTATTCAGACTCGATAACTCCGTAGTTTCCATCGTTTCTCTTATAAACTACATTAGTAGCTAGAGTATCTATATCCTTATATACATAAAATTGATGTCCCAATAGTTCCATTTGAAGAATTGCTTCTTCTTCATCCATTGGTTTCATTTCAACTTTCTTTCTCTTTACTATTTTACTTTCTTCTGGTTCTTCAAATTCTTCGATCTCATCTACTGCGAATCCATAATCAACTACTTTAGTTTGTCTAGACATAATTCTTGTCTTATTCTTACGAATTTGTCTTTCTAGCTTGTCGATTGCTTTATCTACAGCAGCATAGAAATCTTGATGAGCATCCTCCGTTCTTAAAATTACTGATTTTAATGGTATGGTTACTTCGACACATTGTGTGTGATTATTTACTTTTACTATGACATTAACGCGTACATTCTCGCTTTTCTCTAGGTATTTCTCTAATTTTCCTAGCTTATCTTCAATATAATCTTTCATAGCAGAAGTTACTTTAATCTTGTCTCCATGAATAATAATCTCCATACTATCTCCTCCTTTGTACTTTTATTATATCATATATAGGTCTCTTTGAAATAGAACTTTACAAAATTCGATAAAAAAATAAGTCTTTAGAAAGACTTATTCTTTATTCTTTTTATATGTTTTATCTTTTTTGTCTTATCAGTAATAATAGTTGTATGTAATACGAACCATACTACTAAGAAGAATATAATTATATAAATAATCTTACCGATTTCTTGTGAAACTGTTGTATAGAATACAGATGCTGATGCAAATAAGATATTAATTGCATAGATTATTAATACTGTATTTCTATGTGAGAAGTTCATTCCAAGTAATTGATGATGGAAATGTTCCTTATCTGCTTGGAATGGTGGTTGTCCCTTAAGCAACCTTCTTATTATTGCGAATGTTGTATCTAGAATTGGAATACCAATAATTGTTAATGGTACAAATAATGATACAAGGGCTGGTCCTTTGAATTCTAGTAATGTAATTATTGAAATAATGAATCCCATAAAGGTTGCACAGTCTCCACAGAAGATTGTTGCTGGATAAAAGTTATGTAATAGGAATCCTAATGTTGCTCCTAACATAATTAAGCATAGTATTAAAACTAAACTACCAAATCTTCCTTGATAGAAACATAATATACTGATTGTGATATAGAAGATGCTGCAGATTCCTCCACTTAATCCATCCATACCATCAATTAAGTTAATTATATTTGTACATGCTATTATGAAGAATATTGTTAATGGGTATGCTAATAAACCGAAATCTACGTTATATCCAAATGCTGATATGTTATTTAATGTAATTCCACCATAGAATACTACTACACATGCTGCTAGAATATGTCCGAATAGTTTATAAGTAGCTCTTATTGGATTAATATCATCTAGAATTCCTGTTAATACTACAATGAAACTACCTATAAGAATAGATATCATTCTAGTACTTTGTTCTCCAAATAACATATATCCAAATAGGAATGATAGGAATATTCCTAAACCTCCAAGTTTTGGAGTTATTTTCTTATGTATATGTCTATTATTCTCATCATCTCTAGGTTTATCTAAAGCTCCTATATGATAAGCAAATTTTTTCATAAATATCATTGCAATAGCTGAGAAAACGAATGTTGTTAGTACAATCTTTGAAGCACTTAATAATTGCCACTTCATTTAATCACTTCTTTCATTACTATGATTATATCAAATCTAGAAAAAAAAACCAATTTTTTAATATTGGTCTTCTTCTAATTCTTTTCTTTTGTCAAGTAATACTCCAGTACCTTCTACAACACATGTAAGTGGTGACTCTGCAGTTAATACTGGAACCTTTAAAGATGCTTCTAAAACTTCTGCTAAACCTCTTAGTAATGATCCTCCACCTGTTAAGATAATTCCTTTTTCTACGATATCTCCTGCAAGTTCTGGAGGTGTTTCTTCAAATACTCCTGTTGTTTCTCTTACTATTTTATCTACACACTCTTTTAAAGCTTCTTTTGTCTCTGTTTGATTTATTTCTATTGTATCTGGAAGTCCTGTTAATAAGTTTCTTCCTTTTACTTCTAGTTTTTTCTTTTTATCAGGATTATTTACATTAGTAAAGTTAATCTTTATATCTTCAGCAGTCTTTTCTCCAATTAATAAATGATATTTACTCTTAATATAACTAATAATTGCTTGATCAAAAGCATTACCTGCCATCTTAATAGATGCTGATGAAACTATATCATTTAGTGATAATACTGCAATATCAGTAGTACCTCCACCAATATCTAATACCATATTACCTGTTGGTTTAGAAATATCTAATCCACTACCTATAGCAGCTACTTTTGGTTCTTCTTCAATATATACTCTTCTTGCACCAGTTCTTTCTGCTGCTTCTTTTATAGCATTTCTTTCAACAGGTGTAATATTAGTAGGACAACAGATTAATACTCTGGGTCTTCCAAATAAACGTTTTGCTTTAATCTTTTTAATAAAAGCATTTAACATTATTTCAGTTATTTCAAAGTCTGCAATTACTCCATCTTTCATTGGTCTAATTGCTTTAACTTTACCTGGAGTTCTTCCAATCATTTCTGCTGCTTCTTTTCCTACAGCTATTACTTTTTTTGTATCTGTTTCTAATGCAACAATACTAGGTTCATCTAGAACAATCCCTTTACCCTTAATATAAATTAGGACATTTGCTGTTCCTAAATCTATTCCTATATCTTTTGATATCATTTTGTCACATCCCTCTGTCAAAGATTATTTTACCATAAATTCCTTGTTTCTAGTACTATTATACGATTTTACAGAAAAAAAGAGTACTTTTACTCTTCTTTTGTAGATACAGTTAAGTTTTTATTAAGATATTCTAATGGATTTACTTTTTGATTATTAATAGATAATTCAAAATGTAGATGATTACCTAGTTCTTTTTCCATTTGATTTGTACCACTTTTTCCTAATACTTTTCCTTGAGATACTTTATCTCCTTTTTTTACTGATACTTCTGATAGACTTTGATATGTACTTACATAGTTATTCTTATGTTGTACTATTATTGTTTTACCTAGTGTTTCATCATCTTTAACATCTATTACTTCTCCAGATAATATTGATATAACATCGAATGTGGTATCACTAGTAAAATCTACTCCTGTATTTTGTAAGTATGTATCCTCATATCTAGTAATAGACTTTTCTTGGTCCTCCTCACTACCTTTATAATCATAGAATCCTTTTGATGCAACTACATCTGCTTGAGTATAAGGATTAATAATTACTTCTAGTTCATTAATTACTGGTAGCTCTTTTCTGGTAATTGTATCATTTACATGATGATCTGGTACTTTACTTAGTCTTTTATTGCTTTCTATTATGGCATAGGTTGCATATACTCCGAATAATAGGAAAAGGATAAGTACTGGTATTACATATGATCTTAATTTAAGTCTTCTCATTATTTTCACCTCACCTATATATTTTCCCAAAAAAAAGAATTTATACATTCTTTATAGATATTTTAAAGAAACATATAAATCCATTATAAAGTTTGTTACTAAGTATATAAGAGATACTCCTAATAGAAAATAGAAAAGTGTTGCTTGAAATACTCTGTTCTTTTTAAATATTTGATTTATATTAACAGAGTCCATCGCATAAATAACTATAATTGATACGATGATGTATACAATAAATTTTCCTTTCATGATAGAGTCCTTTCAAATGACTTAATTTTATTAATTCTTCTTTGATGTTTTTCTAGATTAGAGAATGGTGTTGTTACAAATGTCTCTACTGCTTTTAGAGCTTCTTCTGCATCCATTTTTTCTCCGAAGGCAATGATATTGGCATCATTATCTTCTCTTGTGTATTTAGCTTCTTCTGCATTTGATACTTTTGCACAACGGATTCCTCTAAATTTATTACATGCAATACTAATACCAATTCCTGATCCACAGATAGCCACTCCAAAGTCTACATTTTTATCCACAACATTTGCGGATAAAGTGAATGCATAATCTGGATAATCCACAGATTCTGTGGAAAAAGTTCCGTAATCTACGATTTGGTATCCTTTTTTAGTTAATTCTTCTTTTAGATATTCTTTTAGTTCATAACCTCTATGGTCATTTGCCATTCCTATTTTCATATTATCACCCTTGAATCTAGTATATCATATAAAGAAAATAAAAAAAGTGCTTATTCAGCACTTTCGTTTGTAAATCCATATTTCTTGTTGAACTTATCTACACGTCCTGCACGAGATGTTCTAGCTTGTTTTCCTGTATAGAATGGATGACATTTAGAACAAACTTCAACTGGCATTTCTGATTTAGTAGATTTAACTGTGAATGTTTCTCCACATGCACAAGTTACAACACAATCCTTAACTTCTGGATGAATTCCTTTTTTCATACTATCTCTCCTTCCGCCATGACTAAACAGTCATAGTAATTCAAATCGCGTTATTAGTATAGCAAGGTTTTTCTTATTTTTCAAGCGTTTTTATGTACTTTTTGTATATTTTACTTGATATTGCTTGGTATCCGTCCTTTGTTGGATAGTTTGATTTTGGATTATTATAGTACTTTGTATTATTAATTGGGGTTATATATATTAATTCTTTATTATTAGAAAGATAGTTATTATATTTACGTATTGATAATGATAAGTAGTAATCAGTTATATTATTTGGATATCCTACTACATATATATCTTTTTTATAATATTTACGAATTTCTTTTATAAGAGATTCAAAGTCTTGAGTTGTGCTTTCTAGGATCTTATCTATGGTACGGATATTAAGATTAGGTTCTAGGGATAATTGATAGATTAAATCATTTAATCCAATAGATAGAGTTATTAAATCTGAATTCTGTAATTCTTCTTTTAGTGCTATTTTTTGATTGTTCACTACAATTATTTGATTATTAATAATGTTACTTTGTAACAATTTTATAGATAAGTCCTTTTTTGAGAAATCTTTGGTATAGAACTTTATATCTAATTTATCTTTTAAGTAATCACTATATCCATAGTCAATTATTCCATATGAATTTATGCCTTTAGAATAGCCATCTCCTAGGGATAAGTAATGTATTTGATCAATTGCACCTTTCTTACTTATTAATATGATAGAAGAAATCGTAATTATATCTAGAAGAATCATCTTAGGACTAAATAGTTTTTTCATGTTTCCTCCATAAAAAAAAGAAATATAGTATATTATATTTCTTTTAGAACTATTTTAGCACCTACATCAGTAAGTTTTTCTATGATATTTTCATATCCTCTTAAGATATGTTCTACATTAGCTATTGTTGTTGTACCTGTAGCTAATAGACCCGCAGCTACCATAGCAGCACCTGCACGTAAGTCTGTTGCGACTACTTGTGCACCTTTTAGATCAGTTGGTCCAAGAATAGTTGCTGTTTGGTTATTAACTGTGATATCTGCTCCTAAATCTTTTAGGTATGGGATATGCATAAATCTATTTTCCCAAATAGTTTCAGTTACTTTTGATTTACCATTTGCTTGTGTTAATAATACAGTAAATGGTTGTTGTAAGTCTGTTGGGAATCCTGGATATACAGCTGTTTTAATATTAGTTGATTTATATCCATCATCTTTCTTATTAACAATTACATAGTCTAAGCCTATTTCTAGGTCTACTCCCATTTCTTCTAACTTAGAGATTAATGAATCTAAGTGATCTGGGATCATATTATCTACTTTGAAGTTTTTACCACATAGTGCTCCTATAATTAAGTAAGTTCCTGCTTCAATTCTATCTGGAATTACTTCGTGGAAACACTTATGTAAGTGATCTACTCCTTGAATCTTAATAGTAGAAGTACCAGCACCTGTAATCTTAGCTCCCATATTATTTAAGAATGTAGCAACATTAACGATTTCTGGTTCTTT
>CAMJOB010000040.1 GCA_946407495.1 uncultured Bacillota bacterium
TGTAATATAAGCATTTAATTCTTTATTCTTTTCAATATTTTCAAATGCTTCTTCTACTAAGTCGATTGGTTTAATTGTTCCTGCTTTTAATAATTCATGTATTTCAGTAATAGTCTTATCTAAATATTTCATATTAAGCACCCTCACTTTCACCAATAACTACTGGCACTTCAATATAGTTACCAGCATGACGAGGAGCATTCTCTAATACAGTTTTTGGATTTAACATTTCTCCTGCTTCGTCTTTTCTTAAAGTAGTATCTCTACTCCATGGAGCGATTAAGATTTCGTCATCATAACCTTCTACTTCATTTATTTTTTCTACATCATTTAAAAGTTTCTTTAATTGGACTTGGAATTTCTCTATATCACTTTCTGATAATTTAATTTTTGCAAGTTCTGCTACGTGTAGAACTTCTTCTCTTGTTAATTTTTCTTCTTTCACAAGTATTCCTCCCTCAACTTGTTTTATTATAACATTTTTATAGCAAAAGAAAAAGGGATATTCATCCCTATTCTTCATTAATTTCAATCATTTCTTCTGCAAAACAGTTAGTTAGACGAATACTGTTTGGATTTACTCTAAATTCTTTCATAGTCCCGATAACACTTACGTTATCTCCTTTATCAAAAACTTTAGTATAATCTGCTTTTCTATTCATCTCACAAATGAATGTAGTATTGTATTTTCCACCTTCATCTGAGTACTCTAATGTAACTGTATTGTCAGCTTTGTTTACTTCTTTTACTGTACTTGTTAGTCGTACAAATTTATTATGATATGTTTTACCCATTTCTTCTGGTCTTAAAACATATTGGATTGCAAAATCTAAATCAGAAATATCCACAGGAGTTGTGGAATAAGTTAATTTCCAAGAACCTATTTCCATATCTCTTCTACCAACTACTTGATGATATTTAATTACTTTGTATCCAATACCTAAATATTCTTTAGTACCACCATCATCATATTTTTTTACTTGCACAGCAAAAAAAGGTCCATGATTAAATTTAGATACCATTACAACATCAATTGTTACTAGAATACCAATTAATAGTACTAAACCAAATCCAATGTTCATTAATAATCTTGGAAGATTAAATTTCTTTTTCTTTCCAGGTTCTTCTTTTTCTACAAAGAAATCAAAATCATTTTCTAATGGCATTTCTTCCATTTCATCCTCTAGAAAAACTGGATATGTTTCAATGATTTGTGGAATCTCTTGTGTGGTGTCGTCTTCAATCTCTTTTTCCATTAATTCATCGATGGTTTCTAATTCAATCGTTTCTTGATATTGTTCTAGATCTGCAAAAGTTTCTTTCTTTTTGAACAACTTCATGAAAAATCCCCCTTTTTCCATCAATTGTTCGTATATTATACCACAAAATGCTCAATTTGTAAATGATAGCAACAAAAAAAGACTCTTTCGAGTCTATTTTATTTTCTCTTTAAAATCGTCTTCAGTCCAGATTTCAATACCTAATTCTTTAGCTTTATCATACTTGCTTCCTGGCGCATCTCCTACTATTACAACTGATGTTTTCTTAGATACAGAATTAACTGTTTTACCACCAAATGATTCAATGATTTCACTAGCTTCTTCTCTAGAATAATCAGTTAGAGATCCTGTTAATACGAAACTCTTACCACTGAAGTTTTCATTTTGAACTATCTTTTGTCCTAAGTATTCCATGTTAACATTTTCTGATTTTAAATCATTAATTATTTTCATATTTTCTTCATTATTAAAGTAATCTTTAATACTCTTAGCAATTATTCCACCAATATCCTCAATATTAGTTAGAGTTTCCTCATCTGCTTCAATCATATTATCTAATGTGTGGAAACGACTTGCTAAAATCTTAGCAGTTTTTGCTCCTACATGTGGAATACCTAATCCGAAGATTAATCTTTCTAATGAGTTTTGTTTTGAGTTTTCTATTGCATCTAATAGATTTGTAATAGATTTTTCTCCAAATCCTTCTAGACGTTTTAGATCTTTTTCATGATTCTTTAATAGATAGATATCATGAACATTTTTAATAAATCCAAAGTTATAGAAGTCTTCCATAATTCTATCTCCTAAACCATCAATATTCATGGCATCACGAGATACGAAATGGATTAATCCTTCGATATGTCTGGCTGGACATTTATTATTTGGACAGAAGTAATCTACTTGACCTTCCTTTTTTACTAATGGTGTGTCACACATTGGACAATTAGTAATCATGACAAAGTCTTTTTCTTCTCCTGTACGTCTTTCTTTCTTAACTTCTACTACTTCAGGAATAACATCTCCTGCTTTACGAATAGAAACAATATCTCCAATTTTTAAATCTTTTTCATTAACATAATCTTCATTATGAAGAGTTGCTCTAGAGATTGTTGAACCAGCAACTATTACTGGATCTAATACTGCATTTGGTGTTATTTGACCAGTTCTACCTACTGTGAAGATAATATCTTTTAACTTAGTTAATACTTCTACAGCTGGGAACTTATAAGCAGTAGCCCATTTAGGATATTTAGCAGTATATCCTAATTGTTGTTGTTGTCTAATACTGTTTACTTTAATTACTACACCATCTATATCATATGGTAGTGATGGACGTAGTTCTCCTTTTTCAGCAATATACTCTAATACTTCATTAATATTATTAACTAATCTATTATTTGGATTAGTTTTAAATCCTAATTTAGTCATATAATCGATTGCTTCCATATGTGTTTCAAAACCATAATCTAATGGATTTGGTAAATGATAGATAAAGTTATCTAACTTTCTTTCAGCAGCAATCTTAGAATCTAATTGACGAATAGAACCAGCTGCAGCATTACGACAATTTTGTAATAATGGTTCATTCTTTTTCTTTCTTTTTTCATTTAACTCTTCTAGAGTTTTTTTATTCATGAAAATTTCTCCACGAACTTCAATATCTACTGGTTCTTTTAATTTTAATGGAATGACTTTAATTGTTTTAGCATTATGAGTAATATCCTCACCTGTTGTTCCATCACCACGAGTTGCAGCTCTTACTAATTTACCTTTTTCATATAGAAGTGAAACTGATAAACCATCGATTTTTAACTCACATACATATTGAGGATTGATTCCTTCTTTTTTGATTTTTTCATCAAAATCAATTACTTCATCTTCAGAGAATACATCACTTAAAGACATCATTGGAATCTTATGAGTTACTTTTTCAAATCCTTCTATGATTTTTCCACCAGCATGTTGTGTTGGTGAATCTTCTCTAATCCATTCTGGATGTTCTGCTTCTATTTCAAATAACTCTCTTAAGTACATATCATACTCTTGGTCAGTTATCGTTGGATTATCTAATGTATGATAGTTATAATCTGCCTCATTTATAATATCAATTAATTCATTCATTCTTTCTTGCATGGTATCACCTATTATCTTAATATTTTTACATCACTATCGAATTTAAGAGTGTTTTTATCCTTACTAAGACATACATTTTGGAACTCACTTATAACTTTATAGTAGTCATTATATTCTTGAATAACCACACCTTTTCTATCGGTATAAATGAATCCATATTTCTTATACATCTCTACATCTAAGAACTTACTTTTCTCAAATTCTCCTATATCTATTATACCATTTTTTAGCTGTTTATTTATCTTAGTTTCCATAATTTTACTAATCTTTTTTACTATTTTTTTGTATTCTTTATCATACTCACAACTACAATATAGATTACATAATTTATCCATATCAAATATTAAGTTTAAGGCTTCTTTTGGGGTTGTATATTCACTTAAAGCACCTACTACTTTTAGTAGATCACCAGAGAAATAAGCATCTCTCATTAAGTCTTTTCCAACTATCTTTTCGATACCTGATGCGAACACTTTTTCCACGTTATAATATGGTTCATTATAACCATATGAGATGTATGCTGCATTTAAATATTCAGTCATACCTTCATTAAGACTTTTACCTAAATTAATTACAGTACCTTTTTCTTTTCTATAATAATGAAATCCACAATCATGTGCATCTTTTCTACTAGCCATATGCATAAGTTCATGAGTTAATCTTTCTTTAATAAAGAATCTTTCTTCACTATTATTTGCATATACATAAATAGAATTATCTTTTGGATCATATAATCCTCTAGTACCATCTTCATTTAATTTTTTATTACTTAGTCTTCTCTTACGTATAATTACATTTCTTATATTCTTTTTAAAGTTATTATATTGAGATTCAGAGAAATTATTACGGAACTTATTGTCGAATTCTTTTACAATATCATTCCACTGCCCAAAACATAAATAATCTTCTATATCAAATTCTTTATCTTTATCTAGGAAGTTAGCTCCACCTATTCTTTTAATTCTTTTTAAGATATAAAGACTATTAATTTTTCTTTTAAATTCTAATTTATTCATACCAATCCCTGCCTGCTGTATATTATACCAAAAAATAAAATAGAAGTATATTATTACTTCTATTTTGCATATTTATTATCTGGAGTTGTTGGTTTATCATCAAGCATCTCAATTATTTCTTTTTCACTATCTGCTTCTGTATGTAATAAGAAACCAACATTTGGATTTTGTTTCTCTAACATACTATTTAATTCATCTATATTTGATGAGTTAATTCCATATTCTCTTTCTTTAGGATGTTCTTCAAACATTGAATCTAAATCTTCAACCTTGTTAACTGCTTTAGCTGGTTCCATATCTACTTTATCAGGTCTAAATTTAATTGGTTCTTTACCTTTTCTAATAAAGTCTTTTTTAGGTCCATCTTCTATCCAGTAGATAGCAGATTTTTCAGTTATCTTAACATCATCTGAATAAGCTATTCCTCTTTCAACATATTGATCTATGTAGAAGAATTTCTTTCTTTCATATTTTTCTTCATTTATTAAATTAAGATTATATTCTAACTCTAATTTAGTTGAATAGATTTCTGCAATCTTTTCTCTTAGTCTTTGGTATTCATCTTCTCTTTTTGCTTCATTACGTATTTCACCTAATTTATCGATGTCATAGATTAAATTAGCTACTTCGTTCATATCGTTAACGTAGTGATTAATTCCTCTCATAAGGCCCTTTAAATCGGCATTAAAGTATAGTTCATGCATCTTCTTTCTACCAACTATTCTTTCTATTCCTGATGCAAGGACTATTTCTTCTTCATATACTCCTCTATCATAATATTTAGAGAAATATTCTTGATTTAGTTTTTCTGTATATCCTTCATTTACTCCTCTACCTAGAGAATCTAATCCACTCTTTTCGACATTACTTTGATGGAATCCTGTACAAACTACATCTCTATTAGAAGACATATGTATTAATTCGTGCATTACAACATTTTTAAGTTTTTGTTTATGTTCACTCTTAGATATTCTAATCTCAATTGTATTATTATTATCGCAATAAGACCCTTGTTCTACAGCTCTTCTAAAATGATTCATGGCTTTTCTAAATAAACCATTTTTTGATTCTTTTATTACAACTGTTTTTATATTGTGATTGAATATAGCTTTTTGTTCATTAAATGCAACTTCCATAGTATCATTAAATTCTTTTACTATTTCGTTATATTCTTCAGTGAACTTTAGATAAGTAGTAATATTACATTCTTCTTTTTCTAAAGCTGGAGATTTAAACAACATGAAACCAACTTTACTCTTACGAGAAATATGATGGTTTATTTGTATTTCTTCTGAATCAAATGCATAATAATTAAATACACTCATGTTATCCCTCTATTCTATTAGAATTATAACATTAAGAGATAAAAAAAAGAAGTACAATGTACTTCTTAATCCCATAAATGATTTGGATATTCTCCAGTTTCTACTAAGTTGCATAGTGCTTCTTTAACACTATCAGCATCTTCTTTATAAGTAACTCCATACCATGTAGCTGTTGTTTTGATTACGTCAGTAGTTACTTTACCAGCTTTGATTAAATCGAAGATAACAACTGGAATTAAATATTCACAGTCCATTAATTTATCTTTATGTTCATCAAAGAATGTTGGGAATCCTTCTTCAATATAAGTGAAGATTGATGGATCAAAACATAACATGTTCATTGATACTGTATCATCTTCATCTACATAGAATTCTGGATCTCCTTCTAATGGTTTTGCTAAGATACGTCCATCTGGCATTCTTTCTACTTTTGATTCATCTAGTCTTACTAGATTTCCATTTTCATCTACTTTACATACACCACGTTTAACGCTTCCATTTTCAGTGATTGTATTTTTAACTAGATATCCAACTAAACCATATTTATTTGAACCTACTGGAGTGTTCTTTAAGAATTCAGCTCCTTTTTCAAATGCATCTCTTCCATAGAAGTCATCTGCATTAATAATCATAAATGGTTCATGTACTTTTTCTTT
>CAMJOB010000041.1 GCA_946407495.1 uncultured Bacillota bacterium
GTCTTTCTACAATTAGAATATCTCCATCATAGATTCCAACATTAATCATAGATTCACCACTAACACGTAGAGTGAATACTTCTTTTTTGTTTCCGATTAAGGATGCAGGTATTGCCATATATTCATCTGGTGTTTCAATTGCTTCAATTGGAGTACCAGCAGTTACTTTACCTAGAAGAGGTACATTAACAACTTCTTTTTGTTCTTCTTTATATTCATTTGGAACTAATAGTTCGATTGTTCTGTTCTTGTTATCATTCTTTTTAATGTATCCCTTTTCTTCTAATTTAGTTAAATGGAAATGGATAGTAGCAGGAGAATTTAATTTTGCTTTTTGTCCAATTTCACGTACAGTAGGTGGGTATCCATTTTTAGCAATTAATTGTTTAATTACTTGTAGTATTTTGTTTTGTTTTTCAGTTAACTTTTCCATAACGATTCCTCCTATATTTACATTTTATTACTAAAATATATGTTTGTCAAACAAATGTTTAGTGTTTTAATTTGATTTTGTTATGATATACTAATAACTAGGTGATAGCATGAAGAAAATTATTTTAGTAGATGGTAACAATTTATTATTCCGTAGTTATTATGCGACAGCATATACAGGAAATATAATGCGTAATTCAAAAGGTTTTCCAACTAATGCATTATATGGATTTATTAATATGATGAATAAGATAATTAGTGAAGAAAAACCTAGTTATATTTTAGTAGCGTTTGATAAGGGTAAAACATTTAGACATGATAAGTATGATGTTTATAAAGCAGGTAGACAAGCAATGCCTGATGAATTAAAAGAACAATTTCCTAAAGCTAAAGAGATGTTAGGTAGTATGGGAATTCGTTATTTTGAAATTGATAATTATGAAGCGGATGATATTATCGGAACTATGGCGAAGATTGTTGATGATGAAGATGAGTTTATTGCGACTATAGTTTCAAGTGATAAAGATTTATTACAATTAATTAGTGATGAAGTTACAGTTAAATTATTAAAGACTAATGATCATATTATGATGACTCCTGATGCTTTTAGAGAGATGTATCATTGTGATCCAATTAAGATGATAGATTTAAAAGCATTAATGGGTGACTCATCAGATAATATTCCTGGAGTAAAAGGGATAGGTGAGAAGACTGCAATTAGTCTAATTGAGAAATTCGGTTCATTACAAAACTTATATGATCATATTGATGAAGTAACTGGTAAGACTAAAGAAAAATTAGAGACTGATCGTGATAACGCATTTATGAGTTATGAGATTGCGACAATTTATCGTGAAGTACCAATTCCATTTACTTTAGATGATTGTAAGTATGAAGGTATAAATAAAGCTGAATTTAGAAAGTATTTAGAAGAATTTGAATTTCATTCATTAATTCGTAAATTTGATTTATTTGGAGTAGAAGAAGAAACTCCTAAGAAAGAAACAAAAGAAATTAAATATGAAGATATTTCTAAATTTGATTCTAGTAAACCATTTTCTTTCTATTTAGAAACTAGAGGTAGTATTTATTCTAAGAGTACTGTTTTAGGTATTGGATTATACGATGGAGAAAATGCGTATTTTATTCCTGAATCTAAGATTAAAGATTATAAAGAAATATTTTCTAATGATACAACTAAATATACATATGATTTAAAAAGATGTATTGTTTGTTTAAATAGTTATGGAATTACATTTAATAATGTAGAGTATGATGCGATGCTTGCATGTTATCTACTTGATTATGTTGTTAAAGATGATATTAGTTTTGTAGCACAAAGTTTTGAATATAGTATTCCATTCTATGAAGATAGTTATGGTACTGATAAGAGACCTAAAGAAGTAACTGATGAAGAATTACGAAATCTTGTAAGTTTAAAAGCTCAATTTATTTATGAGACTAGAGAAACTATTTTAGATAATATTCATAAGGAAGAGATGGATGATTTATTTAAAAATATAGAGTTACCATTAACTAGTGTACTTGCAGATATGGAGTTAACTGGTATTAAAGTTGATACTAGTTATTTAACTGATATAGAGAATGAATTAAAGACTAAGATGGATGCTTTAGAACAAGATATTTATAAAGATGCAGGATGTGAATTTAATATTATGTCACCTGCACAACTAGCTAAAGTATTATTTGAAGATTTAGAGATTCCATATCCTAAGAGAGTTAAAGATGGTAAGTATTCTACAAGTAAAGATATTTTAGATAAGATTAGTTTTGTACATCCTATCGTTGATAAGATACTTGAATATAGAACTCTTGCAAAATTATATACAAATTATGCAGTTGGATTAAAAGAAGAAGTTAGAGAAGATGGTAGAATTCATACTATTTATACACAAGCTCTAACTCGTACTGGAAGACTATCTAGTATTGAACCAAATCTTCAAAATATTCCAGCTAGAGGAGAATATAGTTCTATTATTCGTAGAGCATTTATTCCAGATGATGGTTGTGTATTACTAGGTGGAGATTATTCGCAAGTAGAGTTACGTATATTTGCATCTTTATCTAATACAGAGAATTTAATTAATGCCTTTAAAGAAGGTAAAGATATTCATAGTAAGACTGCTTCAGATATATTTGGAGTACCAATAGAAGAAGTTACTAAAGATATGCGTAGAACTGCTAAAGCAGTAAACTTTGGAATTGTTTATGGAATTAGTAGTTTTGGATTAAGTGAAGATCTTGGAATTGATTTTAAAGATGCGAAGAACTTTATTGATAATTATTTAAAGACATATCCTGGTATAGTAACATTTATGAATAATTTAAAGAATCAAGCTTATCAAGATGGATATGTTCGTACTTTAATGGGACGTAAGAGAGTTATTGAAGAGTTAAAGAGTAAGAACTTTATGATTAGACAAAGCGGTGAAAGAATGGCTCTAAATACTCCAATTCAAGGATTAGCTGCAGATATATTAAAGAAAGCTATGGTAGAAATATATAACGAATTTAAGGTACGTAATTTAAAGACTAAGATGTTATTACAAGTACACGATGAACTAATATTTAATGTACCTAAAGAAGAATTAGAAGAAGTTAAGAATATTGTTAAAGAGATAATGGAAAATACTTATCCACTTGCAGTTCCGTTAAAAGTAGATATGGAAGTTGGAAACAACTGGAGTGAAGCAAAATAGAGGTGAAGTAGTATGCCTGAAAAACCAGAGGTAATGACAGTAGTTAAGAGTTTAATTCCTAGAATTGTAGGTAAAACTATTACTGGTTGTAATGTATATTGGGATAATATAATTGCTTATCCTACAACTGATGAATTTAAGAAAAAAATCATTGGTCAAAAAATAGAGAATGTAACTACTAGAGGTAAATTTATAGTTTGTGAATTAACTGATTATTCATTATTAATTCATCTTAGAATGGAAGGAAAGTTTTTCTTTCGTAAAGTAGGAGATGAATTAAATAAACATGAACATGTAGAACTAATATTAGATAACGAAATATCTTTTAGATATCATGATGTTCGTAAGTTTGGTAAGATGCATTTAATACCTAAAGAAGATACGTACAATGTTAAACCGTTATGTGATTTAGGAAAAGAATTCTATGATGATAAGTTAGATGCGGATTATCTTTATTCAAAAATTCATAAATTAAAATTACCAATTAAAACAGTGTTACTTGATCAAAGTATTATTTGTGGAATAGGTAATATTTATGATGATGAGATATTATTCTTAAGTAAAATTAGTCCTACTAGAAAAGCAGAGAAAGTAACTAAAAAAGAGTGTGCTGATATAGTTACTTATACTAGGGATGTATTAAGTGCTGCTGAAGAAGCTGGTGGAACTACTATTAAGTCTTTTACTTCTGAAGAGGGAGTACATGGGCTATTTCAAAATAAATTATTAGTACATTCTCATGCTGGTGAAGCATGTCCAAATTGTGGCAGTGAGATTGTTAAAATCACTGTCGGAGGTAGAGGAACGTATTATTGTACTAAATGTCAAAAATAAGTTGTAAAAAGTCTAGGAAAGTCTAGGCTTTTTTATTGAAGTATTTTTTTATTCATGATAAAATCATAATGGTAAGAGAGGGTGTATAAAAATGAAAAAGACAAAAATAATTTGTAGTATTGGACCTGCTTCATGTGATGTTAATGTCATGGAACAAATGGTAGATGCAGGAATGAATATTGCAAGATTTAACTTTTCACACTTAACAGATGAAGAAAGAAACACTTATTTAGATGCGGTTAAAGCAGTAAGAGAAAAAACTAAAAAGAATATTGCGATTCTTTGGGATACTAAAGGACCTGAATTTCGTAGTGGTGAAGTAGAAAATGATTCTATTGAATTAGTAGAAGGAAGTACTATTCGTATCGTTAAAGGAGAAATAGTAGGTAATGCATCACAAATTTCAGTTAACCATCCTGAAGCATTAGATTCACTACAAGTTGGTAGTGTTGTATTAATTGAAAATGCTAAGATGCAAATTGAAGTTGTAAGCAAAGAAGAAGATGGAGTTACTTGTCGTGTTGTTCAAGGCGGTATTTTAGGTAGTAGAAAGAGTTTAAGTGTTCCTGGAGTTCATTTAAATATCCCTTATATTAGTGAAGATGATAAATATGATTTACGTGTTGCATGTGAAGCTGGTGGAGAATATATTGCTGCTTCATTTGTATCAAGTAAAGATGATGTTTTAGCTATTCGTAACTTATGTCATGAATATGGTAAAGATGATTTCCAAATTATCTCTAAGATTGAAGGAGATATGGGAATTAAAAATATAAATGAAATTCTAGAAGTATCTGATGGTATTATGATTGCTCGTGGAGATATGGGTAATGAAATTCCACCTGCAAGAATTCCAATTGTTCAAAAAGCATTAATTAAGGCTGCTCGTAAAGCTGGTAAGATTAGTGTGGTTGCTACTGAAATGTTAGAGACTATGATGGGTAGTTTTAGACCAAAGAGAGCAGAAACTTCTGATATTGCGAATGCTGTATTAGATGGAACTGATTGTGTAATGTTAAGTGGTGAAACTACAGTTGGACAACATCCAATTGAAACAGTTGCTGCTATGGCAAATATCTGTGAAACTACAGAACAATATGCTAAGTTTAATTATATTGCTATGCAAGAACATATTGATGCTGTTCCAGGTGCTATTGCTGATTGTGTTGTTGAAAGTGCTAAGAAGTTAGATGCTAAAGTAATAGTTGCATCTACTATGTCAGGATCAACTGCTAAATTAATTAGTAACTTAAAACCAACAGCTCCAATCTTGGCTTTAGTTCCAAATGAAGATGTTGCTAATAAGTTAGCTGCTAACTGGGGAGTAGAACCAGTAATCGTTCCTATTTTAAATTCAACTGATGAAGTTATTATTACTGGAGTAGAAACTGCTAAGAGTCATATGAATTTAGTTCCTGGAGATAAAGTTATTATTACAGGAAGTTTCCCTAACGTTGGTGAATCTCGTCCAACTAACTTAATGAAGATTGAAGAAATTATGTAATATAAAAGCAGAAAATTGAATATCTGCTTTTTTTATGGTATAATATGCGCATAAATGGAGGGGTAATAATGACACATATAAATGATATAGCTTCATGGTTTTCTAAGAATAATGAATTTTGTAGTGAAGATCAAGATCGAATTAAATTATTAAGCTTAATGGCAATTCTATTCTTTAAGCATGAAAAATTACCATTAGAGTACTCTGAATTATATTTAAAAAATAATAATTTTGAATTTGGTATTTATGATTATGATACTGATTATCATTTTTCTAAAAAGGAATTGTTTTTATTGAATGTAGTAAATAGGGAATTTGGATATATATTATTTAATGTTTTGGTTTCTTATTTTGAATTAGACTATCCTACAATAGATAAATTGTATGATAGATTAAAAGATGTTATTTCTTCTGATATTGAAGGTTATGGAGAAATAGATTTTAATACTTATACATATATAAATAAAAACGATATGATTTTTTTTATTGATAATAATATTGAACTTACCGATGAGTTAAAAGAAAAATTAGATAATAAGTTAATGGTTGATGGACAATATATATTTAATGTTACTACAATTCCTAATGGAAGAGTGGTGATATTTTAATGTCAAAATATTATAATTGTTGTTTTGTTTCAAATACGGTTTTTGATAATGGAAAAATAGATCCTAATGAACATCCGGCTATTATTAT
>CAMJOB010000042.1 GCA_946407495.1 uncultured Bacillota bacterium
ATAAATTCTTAATAATATCAATATTATCAAGGTTTTAGGAACTAATTAAGTTGCTTTCTATCTGCTCCTGTAATCTTACATTTAGCTCCTGTTGCTTCTGCTCTTTCTAGTACTTTTTTAGCTTTATAATAGTCTTTATCAGTTAATGCATTTATATCTGCTTTATCTAATGTTACTTTATAACTAAAGTTAACCGTCTTACTATCATCATCAGTATCAACAGTATAGACTACTCTATCACTATCGTTATTTTCAGCACTATCTTTGGCACTATCTCTATAGATTATATATGTTTCTTCATTTTCATAAGTACTTATTGTTGTTACTTCGTAGTTTTTAATATATTGATCTTTTCTAAAGTTATAGATTGATTTATTAGTGCTTTTAACACCTTCCATGCCACTATCGTTGTTTTCGCAAGTTATAGTGAATGCTTTATCTATTGATTTTGCTTTTCCACAGGCTGTTAGAGTGATTGCTGCTAAGGCTAAACATGAGCCTATAATTATCTTGTTTTTCATTAAATCATCCCTTCAATTGTTATTCTACTATTTCTTTTTTAGTCGCAACATAAGTACCAAAGCCAGTTAATGCAATGCCTACTACTACAAATATGTACTTAAAAAAGTCTAAAGTATTATCTCCTTTAACAATAAATTCACTTGTTTTATCAGGATTATATAAAATAGTTACTTTATCATTGATTTTATATTTTGGATTAGAAGATCCTGAACTCATTTTTGCTTTTACTGTTTTAGAACCTACTTTATATTCTACTATTGGGTAGTAAATATATGACATTCCATCATCATCTGAACTCATTTCTTCTTCCATATCTACAACAGTTGCTTTTGCCTCTTCAGTACATTTCTTTTCTAGATCAGCACTTCTATAAAATAAGAATCCTCCTACAGCGATAAATATAACTCCTATAATTAATATTGAATATTTTTGCATGCTATTCTCCTTTCGAATTATCATATTTAGTTCATTATAACATATTTAGGCAATAAAAAAACTCGTATTGGATACGAGTTTTTGAATAATCGAAACTGTAAATTAACGTTTTGAGAATTGTGGTGCACGACGTGCTTTCTTTAATCCTGGTTTCTTACGTTCTTTCTTACGAGAATCTCTTGTGATGAATCCTTCAGCTTTTAATACTTTTCTGAAACTATTTTCAGAATCAGCTGGAGTATTTGCATCATAAGCAAGTAATGCTCTTGTAATACCTAAACGGATAGCTCCAGTTTGTCCAGAGAATCCTCCACCAGATACTTTAGCATCAACATCAAATGTTTCTCTTGTGTTAGTAACATCTAATGGTTGAGTTAAATCCATAACTAATACTTCGAAAGGTAGATAGTCATGAACATCTTGACCATTAACAGTAATTTTTCCTTTTCCTGGAGTTAATGTAACACGAGCTACACTTGTTTTTCTATGTCCAGTTCCAGTATATTTCTTTGCTTCTTTTGCCATAACTTAAACCCTCCTACTTAACTTCTAGCACTTCTGGTTTTTGTGCTTGTTGTTTATGTTCATTTCCAGCATAAACAAATAATTTCTTAGCCATTTGTCTTCCTAATCTATTATGTGGAAGCATTCCTTTAACAGCTCTTTCGATCATTTCTACTGGATATTCTTCTCTCATAACTCTTGCAGTTCTTTCTCTTAAACCACCAGTGTATTGAGAGTGATTGTAATACATCTTGTCATCTAACTTATTACCAGTTAAGTTAACTTTTTCAGCATTGATGATAATGATGTTGTCTCCACAATCAATGTGTGGAGTATAAGTTGGTTTGTTTTTACCACGAAGATATGTAGCTGCTAATGAAGCAACACGACCTAAAGATTTTCCTTCAGCATCGATAACATACCATTTGCGTTCAACAGTTTCTTTCTTTTGCATATAACTATTCATATTAATTTTTCTCCTTAATCCTATTTAATCAGACTTTCCCAGGGTCTAATTAATGTGGGGATATCGAATGTACCGATTAAAATTATACTAAATAACGATAAAAAAAGCAATACTTTTTATTTATTTTTCAACGTTTTGCACTGCTTTTTGTATAATTATTTTGCTTTTTTTAATTAAAATTCAACATCTACTAAATATAGACCTTGAGCTGGGGCTGTTTTACCTGATTTTGTACGATCTAAACTTTCTAGTACTTCTACAACACTTTCGGGTGTTGCTTTTCCTTCTCCTACCTTAATTAGGTATCCTACCATGTTTCTAACTTGATATCTTAGAAAGCCATTTCCTTCGAATTCGATGATTAATTTATCATCTTCTTCATCGATATTTGTATAGAAGATACTTCTTACACAATTCTCTTTTTCTTTATTTTCGGTAACAAAGGCACGATAATCATGTTCTCCTTCGAAATATCTAATTGCTTTTCTCATAGCTTCTACATCTATATCGTAATTGTATTGGAAAGCATAGTTTCTTTCCATAGGATTATATTCTCCTAAATTCATGATATATCTATATGTCTTACCTTTGGCATCATATCTAGCATGGAAGTCATCATCTACTTCTCTAGTTTCAATTACATGTATGTCATCTGGTAGAAAACTATTTAATGCTCTTTTTAATTGTCTTTCATTAATCTCAACATTAATATCGGCATGTCCATATTGAGCTAAAGCATGAACTCCTTTATCTGTTCTTCCTGTTGCAGTTATACATGTTTTCTTACCATTGTTAACTTGAGTTAATGCTTCATTCATCTTCTCTTCTACTGTTCTTTGATTCTTTTGGGCTTGGAAGCCGTTGAATCTAGTTCCATCATAAGAAAACTTAATTAAAAATCTCATCTTATCACCCCTTAGACATGTTTATATATATCTTTAATGATATCTCTAATATCACTATGATAATCTATCTTTGCATCTTTTTCTTTATTTGCAAGATATGTAAATCTTACGGCATCAGGTATATGAATACCACTTCTTTTTAGATAATCCACTCTGTGGAATACTTCTTTTGTATCTCCTTCAAGTAAGATATCAATATTTTTAACTATTACAATATTCTTTGTGTATTTATATAAAATATCCACATCTTCACTTTTAATCACAATAGTCTTATTATATTGCTCTTTTAATTTATTAAATAACATTACTAATCTTTTTTCTTGTTTTAGATCTAGATACATAAATGGTTCTTCAATAAGAATAGTATCTGGATTAGAAAGTAATCCTCTTGCAATCAAGATTAATTTCTTTTCTGAATTAGATAGAGTTATTAAATCTCTTTCTAAATAGTCTTCTGTTAGACCTACTATCTTTAGAGAATCTTCCATTTTCTTTTGTGGATCTTTTACATTTAGATTAAATGTTATAAATCTTTCATTTAATAAATCCTCTACTGTTTTTAAGTAGTTTGGAAAATGAATATTATTATCGATTACTGAGATTCTTTTTTGAGTCATAAAGATATCATCTTTAGTAATCTTTTCTCCATTAATACTTATTTGACCTTTTCCTATTTTCTTAAGACTAATTAAGTCCCAGATATTATTTCCACAATCATTGTGGATTCCTGTTATGGAGTTATGTTTTATACGAAAATTAATTTCGTTATCTTCTAATTTATGATTGATGAATACTATTTCCATAATATATCAACCATCCTATCCATATCTAATTCTATATTGTCAATTAGATTATAATCTTTTAGTTTTACGGAAAGGTCAATCATAAATGGAACTTGTAATCCTACCTTATTTAGGATGTTATCTTTTTGTAATACTTCTAATGGCTTATCTTGTAATACTACTTGATTCTCAGATAGAATAACTAGTTCATCTGAGTCCATAGTATCATCTAATCTAGATGTAGTCATAATGATAGTAATTCCATACTCTTTTATTAATTCTTTAAAGTACTCTACTATCTTCTTTACTTCTGCTTTATCGAAGTACACACTAATATCGTCTATGACCATAATTTTAGGCATTTCTACGATTGTTAGTGCTAACTGTAGGCGAATGAACTCTTCTTCTGTTAAATCTTTAATAAGGCTCTTTTTTACCTTATTTAGAGATAGGTTCTTATAGATTTCACGTAAACGTTTACTTTTCTCTGTTTTTCTTAAGAATAATTTATCTGCAGTGTAGTTTAATTCTTCTTCTACAGTTTCTAAGATAGGAGTATATTCTAGTGGGAATACACCTCTTACAATTCTGGTATAATCTGTGATCTTATAGGCATTTTGTTTCTTACCTAGAACTGTTATATCTTCTTGCATTTTCTTTTGTCCACAAAGAGCTCTTAATAACGTTGTTTTTCCACAGTTATTTGGACCTGCAATGGAGGTTAATGTCTTGCTTTTTATGGCAAGCGAAAAGTTCTGGAATAATGACAAAAAATTCCAATTTGAAAACGCAATTGTATTATTCACGAACCCCACCTCCAATACAATTTTTATTATATAATATTCGTTTAAAAAAACCAAATCTATTTGGTTTTTCTTTTTTGTACTCTATATGTCATTCTAAGCATTGCTTTATCAGATACAAATCTTCCAAAGAATTTAGCACATTTCATTGTGAATCCTGGAATAATTAGCATCTTTTTCTTTAGCATTTTATCTATTGCATATTTAGCAACATAACTACTACTTAATGGTTTCATTTGGAAATGAACACCAGCAACATTATTAAAGTTAGTATCTACTGGTCCAGGACATAATACTGATAAGTGAACATTAGTTTTTTTCTTCTTTTGTTCATAGTATAGCGCCTCTGTTAATTGGTATACATATGACTTAGTGGCATAATATGTAGCCATAAGTGGTCCTGGTTGGAAAGCAGCTGAACTAGCAACATTTAAAATGTAACCAGTATTTCTTTTTTCCATGTCACGTAACACTAATTTAGTTAAGATATGAACTGCTTTAACGTTCGTATCGATCATTTCTAATTCTCTATTTAAATCCGTCTCTGTAAAATAACCGAAGTCTCCAAATCCGGCATTATTAATCAAAACATCAATTTCTTCTCTTTTAGCAAGAACGTATAGTTCTTTAACTTTTTGTTCGTTGGATAAGTCTGCGACAACGATTGTTGTCTTTGTAGGTAATGATTCTTGAATACTCTCTAATTTTTCTTTATTACGAGCAACTAAAATTAATTCATAATGCATACTAGCAAGATATCTAGCCATCTCTAAACCAATTCCAGATGATGCCCCTGTTATTAGTGCTTTCATAATTATCACCTCTCTACTATTTCCATTATATCAAAGATATTATTTTTTGACAAAAAAAAGACAGCGCTTGACTGTCCTCTCTCGTTTTTAAACTATTTAGCTTCTTCTACTAATTTTAAAACTACCATTAAAGCGTCATCTCCACGTCTTTCAGTTAATTTTAAAATTTGAGTATATCCACCGTTTCTATTTTCATAACGTTTTGCTAAATCATCAAAGATTTTTGCAACAACTTCAGTATCGTTATGTAAGAATGCTAATGCTTTACGACGTGAAACTAAATCACCTTTTTTACCGTAAGTAATCATTTTTTCAACTGATTTACGAACTTCTTTAGCTCTAGTTTCAGTAGTAGAAATACTTTCATTCATTACTACTTGTTTAGTCATAGTAGCTAGCATACTTCTTCTATGTTTATTATCTCTACCTAATTTTCTATATGCCATTTGTTAAATCCTCCTTATCTTAGTCTTCGTCACGTAATACTAGACCCATATCTCTAATTTTGTCTAATACTTCTTTTAGAGATTTTTTACCTAGATTACGAATTTTCATCATATCTGATTCACTGTTATTAACAAGATCTTGTAAAGTGTGAATTCCAGCTCTCTTTAAGCAGTTATATGCTCTTACAGAGAAATCTAAATCTT
>CAMJOB010000043.1 GCA_946407495.1 uncultured Bacillota bacterium
TTATTATGTTTATGTTAGGTGAATCTAGTATTAAAGGATTTGCTACAGTATTAATTATTACTGTGTGTGTAACTATGTTTACAATGGTATTCCTTACTAGATTACTTCTTGGATCATTTATTAAGACTGGAGTATTTGAAGACCGTACTCAATTCTTTATTAATGTTAAAAAGAAAGATATTCCTGATGTATCTAAGAATGAAAAGGTTAAGAAGACACCTTTTGCAAATGTTAATTTCTTTAAACATAGAAAATTATGTTATGCATTATCAATTTGTATTATCTTAGTTGGATGTTTCTTCTATGGAACTAAAGGTTTCCATTTAGGAATTGATTATAAGTCAGGAACTAATATTACAATTTCAACAACACAAAAAATTACAAAAAATGCTCTTAAAGAAGATTTATCTGCTTTTGAATTAAAAGCAACTTCAATGACAAAAGATAAGAATGAAATTAATGCTCGTATCGATGATACTATTGATGGAGAAACTGTTAAAGAATTAACTTCTTATTTTGAAGATAAATATGATGCTAAAGTAAATATTGGAGTAGTTAGTAATGTAGTTGCAAAAGAATTAGTTAAGAATGCAATTCTATCAGTTCTTGTTGCATTAGTTGGTATTATTATTTACATCTCATTACGTTTCAAATTTAGTTACGCTGTAGGTGGAGTAATTGCTTTATTCCATGATGTATTAATTATTTCAAGTATATTTGCTATTTGTCGTTTTGAAGTATCATCTATGTTTATTGCAGCAATCTTAGCAATTGTTGGATACTCAATCAACGATACTATCGTTTCATTTGACCGTATTCGTGAGAATCTTGCAAATGTAGATGATAAGAAATTAAATAAAGAAAAATTAGAAGAAATAGTAAATCGTAGTATTGCTGATACATTCAGTAGAACAGTTTATACTTCAATTACAACATTACTACCAATTATTGCTTTATTATTCTTAGGTAGTAAAGAAATCTTAAACTTTAATATTGCTATGTTAATTGGTGTTCTTGCTGGTACATATTCTTCTATCTTTATTGCAAGTACAATATTTATGTTCTTTGAGAAGAAGAGTATAGGTAAACCTAAAAAAGCAAAACGTATTTATACAGATGAGTTTGAAGAAAAGAAGATTAAGGGTATTAACTGTTAGTGAAAGGGAGTGGTCCCATGTCAAAGGCTAGAGTAGATGTTAGCATTGAAGAAGTGATTGATAGCGCAAAGAATTATATAGAGGATGAGGCACAATTAAAGGTGATTCAAGAAGCTTATGAGTTTGCTGAAATGAAACATGATGGACAAACTCGTAAAAGTGGTGAGCCTTATATTACTCATCCTTTAAACGTTGCTATGATTTTAACAACTATCTATGCAGATTATGAAACAATTTCTGCTGGACTTTTACATGATGTTTTAGAAGATTGTGATTGTACTCCTGAGGAGATGGAGGAAAAGTTTGGTCCTACCATTACTAAATTAGTACAAGGAGTTACAAAGTTAAGTAAGATTCATTTTTCAACTGAGAATGAATATTTAATTGATTATTATAAAAAGATAATTGTAGGTATGAGTGAGGATGTTCGTGTAATTATAGTAAAACTTGCCGATCGTCTACATAACTTACGTACATTATGGGCAATACCAGAAGATAGACAAAAAGTAAAAGCTAAAGAAGCATTAGAAATACTTGCTCCTATAGCTCACCATTTAGGTATTCATAAAATAAAGAGTGAGATGGAAGATTTATCACTTCGTTATTTAAAACCTGAAGTTTTCTATGATATTGCAGAAAAGTTAAATAAAACTAAACTTGAACGTGATAAATATGTTTATGAGATGCAACAAGAAGTATCTGATTTGCTTACTGAGCATCATATTCCTCATGAAATTAAGGGAAGAGCTAAATGTATTTATAGTATTTATAATAAGATGGATAAAGGGAAGAAGTTTAGTGAAATCTATGACTTATTAGCACTTCGTATTTTAGTTCAAACTGAACAAGAGTGTTATTTAGCTTTAGGTTTAATTCATTCTAAATTTAGACCTTTACCTAAGAGATTTAAAGATTATGTTGCTTCTCCAAAACCAAATATGTATCAATCATTACATACAACGGTATTTGGAGTAGGTGGAGACTTATTTGAGATTCAAATACGTACTTACGAAATGGATGAAGTAGCTGAAAATGGTATTGCTGCTCACTGGGCTTATAAAGAGAATAAGGGTAGTGAAAGTAATGCAAATCTTACTTCTACAACAGAACAAAAATTACAATTCTTTAAATCAATAATTGATCTTAGTCATCAAAATATTAATAGTGAAGAATTTGTTCAAAGTGTAAAAGATGAAGTATTAAATAATAATATTTATGTATTTACTCCTAAGGGAGATGTAATAGAGTTACCTCGTGGTGCAACTCCACTTGATTTTGCGTATAAGATTCATACGAAAGTAGGAGAAACTACAGTAGGTGCTATTGTTAATAATAATATCGTTCCTTTAAACTATGAGTTACAAGATAATGATATTGTTAAGATTAATACTAATAAGAATTCTACTCCTTCTAAAGAGTGGATTAATATGGTTAAGAGTACTGCTACTAAGAATAAGATTAAGCAGTTCTTTACTAAGAATGACCGTGAAATATATATTGAACGTGGTAGATACGGAATTGAAAAAGAATTACGTAAACGTAAACTTGTATTTAATGAATTTTTCAGTGATGAGAATGTTCAAAAGATATGTGATTCTATTAAAGTAGAAAATCTTGATGAAGTATTCTTAGCAGTAGGTAATGGTAAAGCTACTATTAGTGGTGTAGTTAATATTATTGATAAAAATAGTATTGTTGAAGCTCCTGCTCCTAAAGTAGTTAAAATTACAAGTAAGAATATTGATGCTGATATTATTGTTAGCGGTATAGATAGTATTAAAGTAAATTTAGCAAATTGTTGTAATCCAGTGTATGGAGATGAAATCATTGGTTATATTACTAAAGGTAATGGTATTACTGTTCATAGAATGAATTGTCATAATCTATCTATGTTAGAAGATCGTACCTTAGAAGTAAATTGGAATAGTAATGCTAATAAACGTTATTTAACATGTTTATTAATTACTACTAATGATGGTGTTAATCATATGATGGATTTAATGCAAGCAATCTCATTATTCAGTGTTAATATCGATGGTATAAAGACATTGAGTCAAGGGGATAAATGTATATATGAAGTAGATTGTTATGTAACAGGTTTAGAACAACTAGAACATATTATTTTAGGTGTTGAAAAGCTTGGTTATGTAGAGAAAGTAGAGAGGGCATTCCGATGAGATTATTAGTTCAAAGAAGTGGAAATGCGAAATGTGTTATTGGTGATAGAACTACTGGTAAGATTGATTCAGGATTAGTTGTATTTGTTGGTTTTACTGATGGAGATGGTCCTGAACAAATTGAATATCTTGCTAAGAAATTGGTTAACCTTCGTATTTTTCCAGATGAAAATGATGTAATGAATTTAAGTATTTTGGATTATGGTGGTAAAGTACTATCAATATCTCAATTTACTTTATATGCTGATTGTGCTAAGGGTAATAGACCTAGTTACGTTAAAGCTATGAAGAGTGAAGAATCTACTAAACTTTATGATTTATTTAATGAAGAATTAAGAAAATATGTAGAAGTTGAGACTGGTGAATTTGGTGGGGATATGGAAATATCTTTAACTAATATTGGTCCAACTACAATTTGGTTAGAGAGGTAGTTTATGTCAAAGAAGTTGAATTATGGAATTATTAATCTAGCAGCATTGATGGTATTACTATATATTGGATTATCAAATATTAATTTATGGTTAGGTATTCTTGGAAAAGTAGTTTCTGTGTTATCACCATTTATTGTAGGTTTTGCATTTGCTTATGCATTTACTCCTGTAGTTAATTGGATGGTTAGAAAAGGTCTTTCTAAGAACTTATCTGTTACTATAGTTATTCTTGCTTTAGTATTAGTTATGTTTGGAATGGTTGCTTTAACATTACCACTTATTTATGATCAATCTAAATCTTTTGCTAAAGGAGTTTTAGAGTTCTTAAATAATATTGGTGTTAAATATAATCTAAATATTGGATCATTTGAGTTAACATTAAATGATTACTTAGATGAAATGTTAAAAGAATTAGGTAATTTTGCAACAACTTCAACTATGGGTGTTCTTAATATGTTATTGGGATTCTCAAGTAAGTTTATTGTTGGATTTGTTGGATTTATCTATTTCCTTGCTGATATGGGTAAGATTCGTAAATGGATTAAAGAAGCATTACTTTCTATTAATAAGAGAGCATGTGAATACTTTAAATGTATTGATGTAGAAATTACTAATTATTTAAAAGGATTATTAACATTTATGATTGTTCAATTCTTTGAATATAGTATTCTATTCTTTATAGTAGGACATCCTAACTGGTTAATCCTAGGATTACTTGCTTGTCTTACTACAGTTATTCCATATTTCGGTGGTTTGATTACAAATATTATTGCGATATTTACAGCTACTGTAGTATCTTTACCACTTACTATTGCGACAATTGTTATTTGTTTGATTTTCCCACAATTAGATGGATATGTAATTAGTCCTAAGATTTATGGTAAAACAAATAATGTTAATCCATTAATAACAATAATGGTTGTATCTGTTGGTGGTACATTAGCTGGTATGGTTGGTATTATTGTGGCACTACCTATATATTTATTAGTTAGAACGACTTACCATTTCTTTAAAGGTGATTTACGTCGTGGAATTGATAAAGTAAAAGAGGCTATTTAAAGTCTCTTTTTTTGTGTTATAATGAAGATGGTGATGATATGGAAAAGTATAATCCTGTATATGTAATTACAGTAATGGTATGTATTTGTATATTTAGTTTTTTAACTGGTTATTTTTCTAATAAGAAAGATACTGATAAGAAAGATAAACAAGATACAGTAGAAAAAGATACTAATAATAATGAAGAAAATAAAGAAAAATAGGTTCTTTACTTTTTAATAAAAAAGTTTTATACTATGTGTATCTTCTTTGGAAAGAGTATATTTATGATTTCTTATAGAGAGAGTATGGTTGGTGAAAATACTTAGAATAGTAAATAGAAGACATCCAATTAACGGGAAGCGTTTAACTGCGTTATAGGTTATTAAGAGTAGAAAATAAGGTGGCACCGCGATATTTATCGTCCTTTGGGTGGCACCTTTTTATTTTGTAGGAGGGATAAAATGATTCAAAGACAAAAAGGATGTAATGACATTACAGGAAGAGAAGCAAAAGTTTGGAAATATGTAGAGAGTGTAATTGATGCAGCTATGGAGAAATATAATTATAACTATATTCGTACTCCATTATTTGAGGCTACAGAATTATTCCATAGAGGTATTGGAGATTCTACAGATATTGTTACTAAAGAAACATACGACTTTGTAGATCGTGGAGGTAGAGATATTACTCTTCGTCCAGAAGGAACTGCAGGAGTTGTAAGAAGCTATATCGAAAATAAGATGTATGGAGATCCACAACCAATTAAAGTTTATTATAATGGAACAATGTATCGTTATGAAAGACCTCAAAGTGGACGAGATCGTGAATTAACTCAATTTG
>CAMJOB010000044.1 GCA_946407495.1 uncultured Bacillota bacterium
AACTCCCAACAGTGGTTTTGGAGACCATTATTATACCATTTAACTAATCCCCTAAATGGTACATTTCTTCAAATGTCTAGATTGATTATACTCATTTTATAGTAGTTTTGTCAATTACAATTGAAAATAAAAGGAAGTTATATTAAAATATAAGCATAAATTTGGAGTGGTTGCGGTGAAAAAGAAAGAAATAAACGATTATAGGGAAGCTCTAACTAATGAAGAGTGGAATGAGTACTATAATAAAATTGATAAGATTAGAGACAATATGTACATTAAGAGAAGAAAAGAAAAACGTGGGATAGTAAAAGTAAAAAACAAATATGTAAGATATCATATTGTTGAAGATCATAGTGAGATAACAGGAGTATATGAACCTAATTTATTTACTACAGAAAGAGAAAGAAAACTAAATGAAGTAATAGGGGAGGATAGCTTATATGCAATATACAAAGAAGATGGAGAAAAAGTACGATACTCTATTGAAGATATGTTTGGAAAAAGGAATTTCAAAAGATATAGTAGAAGAAATCATTCCTTTGTCACTATTGAAACATCCGGAAGAGTACGTTAATAGATTATTAAATATAGTTGTTGATGCAACTGAAGATGAACTAGAAGATGAAATTCAAAAAATACTAGAAGAAGATGAACAAGAAGATTTAGAACAATAAAAAACTGAGATTACCTCAGTTTTTATTTTGCCCATATTGTTTTTTCTACATTCTTAAAGTCTACTGGTACATTGTGATTAAATTCACGCATATTACTTAACTTAGGACTCTTAATAGCAGTATCTGTTTGTACTTCATCAGTAATAATACCATTATTAACTTTAATATAATTACTTGTAGTATTATACTTCTTAGCTATATCATCTAAAGTCTCATCTTTTTGTGCACGATATAATAAATCTTCTTGTAGATTATAAGTACTTACATATGAATAGTAACGAGCTAACGCATTTTCAATAGCTTGAGTTACTAATTCAGTATTCGCATTTTGAGTTCCGAATGTAATAGTTGCGTAACTACTATTAGTATTCTTACCAATCTTTTCTTCAGTAGAAGTAGGAATACGTTGAGAAACATTTCCATTTTCATCTTCTCTAAATCCACGAATACCACATTCGATTCCTTGAGTTAAGAATCCTTTTTCATATAATGCAGTATCAAGTGCAAGAGCTAATGCATCAGAGTCTCCTTTATTATCATTATAATAAGGAGCAAGTACTAATACTCCAGGACCAGCCATATATTGTTGGTCTAAAGTAATTACAACAGCATCATTTTCTTGAACACCTTTATCTTTGACAGTCTTCTTGAATTGAATACCATCTTCTTCTAATTTTTCATAAATATCTGTTATGAAAGCATCAGCACAATCATTATCATTAATTATAATGTTTAAACTATTTATCTGATCAAGAGTAGTCTCAATTGGGTCTTCTTGAACCACTTCATGATAATACTCAGGTCCAGGTGCAGGATTTCCAAAATCAGTTTCTTTATTATTGTTTTTATTTAAAAACATAAGTCCAGGAATACCTACAACTAAAGCAGCAGTGATTACACCAATTTTAATTTTGCGAGATAGATTATATTTGCGTTTACTACTCTCTAATAGATTTCGTCCTCTAAAATCTATTTTCATCATACCACCTCTAATTCAAGTATAGTCTTTATATATATTAAAGTCAAAAGCAAGAAAAGCGATTTAACAGAACTTAACAGGTTTTATAATAAAAAAATCTATGTTACAATAATTATATGCTGATAGTGAGAGCATTATAAAAACAAGGAGATATAAAATGAAGATAGGATTATTAGGATGTGGAGCATACGGATTAGCTCTAAGTAGTATAATGCATGATAATAAATGCGACATTACTATGTGGACAAGAAATGAAGAAGAGGCAAAAGAACTTAGAGAAACTAGAGTAAACAAGAAGAAATTGCCTGATTATACTATTCCTGAAGATATTAAAATTACATCTAATATAGAAGAATGTATTACTAATAAAGATTTAATAGTAATAGCAATCCCTGCAGCAGGTATAGATAGCTTAGCTCAATTAATGGCACCATATATAAGTAGAAAAGATCATATATTAATAGCAACTAAAGGAATTGAGCAAGGTACAGGATTATTTATTCATGAAATAATCTTAAAACATTTAAAAACTAGAAATGTAGCTGCTATAAGTGGACCATCATTTGCAGTAGATATTATTACAAAGATGCCAGTAGGGTTAGCAGTAGCAGGAAAAAGAAGAGAAACAGTAAGAAGAGCAAAAGAAGCATTAGATAATAAATACATAAAACTAAGAACATCATCTGACTTAATCGGAATAGAAGCATGTGGAGCAATTAAAAACGTTGTTGCCATTGCTGCTGGTATGATTGATGGATTAGGAGCAAATGATTCTACAACAGCAATGTTTATTACTGAAGCAATTCACGATATGATGAATATCTTACAAGCATTCCATGCAAAAAGAAAAACAGTTACAACATTTGCTGGTTTAGGAGACTTACTTCTAACATGTACATCAGTAAAAAGTAGAAACTTCTCATTTGGTAGATTAGTAGGAACTAATGTATCTCAAGAAGAGATAAAAGAATACTTAGCTAATACTACAGTTGAAGGTTACTACACACTAGAATCTATTTATAAATTATTAAAAGATAAAAAAGTATCAATACCAATTATTGATTTAATATACGATATAGTAGTTGAGGGTAAAAACCCTGAAGAGTTATTAACATTCCTTGTGGAAAAAGATTAATTAGGAAGTGATGATTGTGGATAGTTATAGAATTCCAATAGAATTTGCTATTATGCTGTTCCCTTTCATTGCTTTTTTATTTACTTTACCATTCTTAATATATGAGTATCGTAAATATGGAGCAGTACCATTCTTTAAAGGAATAATAGTATATAGTTTTATTCTATATTTATTAACAGCATACTTAATGGTAATATTACCGTTACCACCAATAGAAGAAGTAGCAAAATATACCAATACTGGAATGCAGCTGGAACCTTTTAGATTTATATCGGATATAAAGGTAACAACTACATTAAATCTTAATGATATTGACTCAATATTAAACTTTTTAAACAGATCAACTGTATACACAGTATTGTTTAACCTTTTAATGACAATACCTTTTGGTATATATCTTCGTTATTTCTTTAAGAAAAAGTGGTGGCAAACCATTATTTTGACTTTATTATTAAGTTTATTCTTCGAAATCACGCAATTAACAGGTTTATATGGCATCTATCCTAAGCCATATCGTATATTTGACGTTGATGATCTCATAGTTAACACTGTGGGTGGATTAGTTGGATTTATCATTACACCAATTGTCACATTGTTCTTACCAACACAAGAAGAACTAAATAGTAAAGGATATGAAAAAGGAAAGACAGTAAGATTACTAAGAAGAATTATCTCATTTGTAGCAGATCTTGTATTCTTATGTTTATTCTCATTTATCTTTAAGATAATCCTACATGGAACATCAATAAAAGATTTCAACTTCATATTTGCAATGATTCTATGCTATATAGTAATTCCATTACTAAATAACACTAAGACATTAGGTAAAGTTATTATTAAATTAGAAATAACTGCTATAGAAGGTAAGTTAAATTATCTAAAACTAGCATTAAGATATTTCATTTTAGCTTTCTTAATCTTATATCCATATGCATGGATCAGTATTCTTTCTAAATATGCACTTTCTAACCTTATATATATATTAGGGGTATTTGAAGTATCTTTCATTTTAGTAAATATTATTTCTTATATTATTAAGTATGATGGAGAACATCTATTCTTCTATGAAAGATTGACTAATACTAAAAATATATCTACTTTAGTTAGAGAAGATTTAGAAAAAGCAAAAGAAAAAGATAAAGAAGAAGACGAAGATTAATTGTTAAGATAATAAAACAATGTTATAATGAAAAAGAAGAAAGTAGGTGAATATATGGAAAATTTAATGAAGAAGTTCTTCCGTTCATCCATAATAACATCCATCTTTTTAATTGTTCTTGGTGGATTACTATTTTTTAAATCAGAAGAAACAATTATAACTATTGCCTATATTATAGGAGGAGCATTATTTGCTTTAGGTGTTTTAGCATTAATACGTTTTGTTAGATATGCTAAAAAAGAAGTTAATAGTGAACTTGATATTATTTATGGAGTAGTAACTATAATCTTAGGATACTTAATTATTAAAAATCCAGTATCTCTAGCAAGTATTATTCCTATAGTATTAGGAGTATGTATTGTAATAAGTAGTGCAACAAAACTAACTTATGCACTAGAGTTAAAAAGAGATAAGAATCAATTGTGGGTTATGACACTAATAGTTGCAATCATTAGTGCAATCTGTGGAGCTGCACTAATCATTAATCCTTTTGCAGGAGCATCAGCAATCACTCAAATAGTTGGAGCATTCATTATTGTTTATGCAATTCTAGATATTACATCAACTGTAACAATCAAAAGAAATGTTACAGCTATCACTAGAGCAATCCAACAAAATACAATTAAAGATGCTGATATCGTAGAAGAGGAGGATAAATAATGAATAACTATATCTATCTATTAGTTCCACACTGGATAGAAGTATGGGATGATAAACTAGAAGCTTTAGTTGAGAAATATGATAGCCCATACACAGGTTCAATAGTATTCGTTGTTTTACTAATCATCATGTTTGCAGCAATTCGTAACTCTTCAAAACATTAAAGAAATAAAATCAACATGCCTGGTCTTTACACCGCATGTTGATTTTTTTATTGAAATATTATTGATATAAGGTTATAATACAGGAGAACGAGGTAAATAGATGAGAGAAAATTTAATAATCGGAAAGAAATATGGAATTCATGGATACAAACATGATGGTAAAATTCATAGATCTTGGGATGAAGCAGTTCTACTAGAAATCCACGACGATTATTTGGTTTTCGGAAATGAAAAAACGAAAGTCACAGAATCGGACGGAAGAACATGGAGAACTAAAGAACCAGCTGTATTATATTTTTTCTACAATAATTGGTATAACATTATTGGGCAGTATAAAAAGAATGGTATTTATTATTATTGCAATATAGCCTCACCATTCATTATCGAAGAAGATACTATAAAATACATTGATTACGATTTAGATTTAAGAGTATTCCCTGATGGAAGCTTCAAAGTTTTAGATAGAGGAGAATACAAGTATCATAAAAAAATCATGCATTACTCAAATGAACTTGATATTATATTAAAATCGGAATTAACCAATTTAATCAATATGGTTAGAAAAAAAGAGTTGGTATTTGCCCCAGGAGTAGTAAAAAAATACTATGAATTATATGAAGGAATTAAGCAAGGTGAGTAAACTTGCTTTTTTTTTTCGTTATTTTTCAAGGTATAAATAAGGTGTTAAACATATAAAATTGAATTTGTTTAATAATAGCAAAAATTGGGTGTTTATTGATACCAAACAAAACTAGAAAGCAACACTACGTGGAGTATCAAAAAAAAGTT
>CAMJOB010000045.1 GCA_946407495.1 uncultured Bacillota bacterium
AAGAAGAAGTTGTTGAAGAACAACCTGAAGAAGTTCCTGAAGAGAAGCAAGAAGAAGTTCCTGAAGAAAAAGAAGAGCCTGTAGAAGAAGAAAAAGAGGAAGAAGAGACTGAAGAAGAAAAGATTGAAAGAAAATTAGGTCATACTTCTCCATTAGAATCTGTTCAAAATATTATTCAAGAGATTGAAAAAAACCCTGAAATTGAAAATGAATTAGAAAAGACTCATGATTATGATGTATTTGAACCATATAAGAAGAAAGAAGAAATTCGTCTTAATAAATCAACAACAACAATAACTCCATCTAAGAAGAAAGAAGAGAAAACACCTAAGACAAAAATAGATTTAAAACAATCTTGGAAGAAAGCAGTACATTATAATTATTCTTCTAGAATTGCTACATTACTTGGAATTATTTTATTATTCTTTATTCTATTTGTAATATTCTTATTCAAAGCATTTGGATATGAAATGGGTGGATCTAGTACTTATTCAGAATATACTACAAATGATTATTATGTATGTAGTGATTCTACTAATGAGAATTGTCTTCCTAAAGATAAAGATTATAATTCATATGATGTAGATCATATTAATGTTAAATTTACTTATGATGCGAAGTATAGTTCAAGCGTATCATTTGAAGCAAAATATTATGTTGCGGCTAGATTACGTATCTATGATGGAAATGATAAGACTAGATTAAAATATACTAAAGAAGATGTTATTATTGATCGTACTCCACTTAATATTGGAGGAGAAGTAATTAATTTCTCTACTGATGCATATGTTGATTATAAAAATTATAGATACAAAGCGGCTAGTTACAATATAGAGAATGGTGAAAATGCAAGTGCTGTATTAGAGGTATCTTTATATTTAGAGAGTGAAGGTGTAGCTAGAAAGATTAGTTATATTAATATACCTTTAACTGATGATAGTTTTAATATAACTGCAAGTAACTTAGATAATCAAAATCAATTAGTAGTTTATAATACTGTTGATTCTACTGTAGATCCATTCTATATCTTTATCGCAATTATTTGTGTATTAATGGATTTATTACTATTCTTATATTTATATAACTTTGTATCTATGATTAATCATTTAGATTCTAAATATACTATTAAGTTACGTAGAATTTTAAAAGAATATGATAAATATATTGTTAATGCGAATAATGAATATTCAATACCTGAAGATGTTAGAGTAGTAGATGTTGATCGTATTGAAGAATTAGTTGATGCAAGAAATTCTTTAGATAAACCTATTGTTTATGAAAAGATTAATAATATTAAATCTAAATTCTATGTAGAAGATGGTAATATTATATATTGCTATACATTAAAAGATGATGAATAGAACTATGCAAATAGTTCTATTTTATTCTTTTCCTTTAAATAGTTGATTTTTCAATTGTTTTGTGTTACAATCTTACTTGCAAACGCGATGATCCGCTGGTTTTCGTTATTATGATCATTGTATGAAAACATTTATTGTATAAGGAGGAGACTTTGATGAACATTATTGACAAGATCAATGAAAAACAAGTTAATCCTAACATTCCTGAATTCCGTGTTGGAGACACAGTTCGTGTTGATGTTAAGATTATCGAAGGTAAGAGAGAACGTATCCAAGCTTTTGAAGGTACTGTAGTTGCTCGTCGTGGTGGAAGTGTTAATGAAACATTCACAGTTCGTAAGATTTCAAGTGGTGTTGGTGTAGAAAGAACATTCCCAATTCATTCACCAAAAGTAGCTGGTATCGTTGTAGTACGTAAGGGTAAAGTAAGACGTGCTAAACTAAACTTCCTAAAAGGAATGACTGGTTCTTATCGTATTAAAGAACGTGGACAAAAATAATAAGACTTCGGTCTTATTTTTTTTGCTTCTTTGTGATATAATTTGAAGAGGTGATAGTGTGGACGGAATAAAAAGATTTTTTAAAGACAATTTTACTTTTCTTTTATTATTAGTATTAATTATAATAGTTAAGTTTTTTGTAGTATCTCCTATTAGGGTTAATGGAGATTCTATGAATCCTACTTTAGAAGATAGAGATATTATGATTTTAGATGAAATATCATATCGTTTTAGTGAGATTAAGAGATTTGATATTGTTGTTGTAAGAAAGAATGGGGAATATCTTATTAAACGTGTTATAGGACTTCCTGGAGATGTAATTAGATATGAAGATAATACTTTATATATAGATGATAAAGAAGTTGAAGAAAAGTTTGATCATGAAGAGACTAAAGACTTTGAGATTAAAGTTCCTGAAGGTAAGTATTTTATAATGGGAGATAATCGTGTTAATAGTGTCGATAGTCGTATGATTGGACCTGTTTCTAAAAAAGAAATATTGGGTAAAACTAACTTAGTTTTATATCCATTTAATAAGTTTGGAAAAGTTGAGAAAAAGTAGTTGCAGAATCCACTGATTTGTTGCTATTATTGACAATTAGAGGATTTTATGGTATAATGTAATCATTGAGAGGGAGTAGTTCCATCTATAGATGAAGTAACTCAACATCACGATTTTCTGGGTTACTTTTAAAGAACAAGACTTTTAATAAGAGTCTTGTTTTTTGTTGCAAGACTCTATGGAGGATTTATGAGAGAATTATATAAAAACAAAAAAGTTATGACTATCATCTCTAGTGTTATCATTGTGTTATTTTTATTCGTTTGTAGTTTTACTACTATTCGAAGTGGTGAAGTAGGTATTAGAGTTCGTTTTGGTAAAGTAATTGATAAAAGTACATCTGAGGGTGTTAACTTTAAGATCCCTTTTATTGAAAGAATTGAAAAAATGAATGTTAAAGTTCAAAAAGTTGAAGTTCGTACAGCTTCTTCTAGTAAAGATTTACAAGAAGTTGAGATGAGCTTAGCTGTTAACTATAGAATTGATTCTAAGAAAGCAGTTTATTTATATAAAACTGTTGGTACTGGATATGAACAAGTTATTTTAGAACCAGCTATTGAAGAAAGTATTAAAGCAGTTACTTCTAAATATACTGCAGAAGAATTAATTACTACTCGTAGTGAAGTTAGTGCTAAATGTATGGAAGAATTATCAAAGAAAGTAGATAAATATGGAATTAACGTTAGTGACTTTAATATTACAAACTTTAATTTCAGTGCTGAATTTAATAAAGCAATTGAAGAAAAACAAGTAGCTGAACAAAAAGTACTTACTGCTAAACAAGAATTAGAAAAAGAAAAGATTGAAGCTGAAAAGAAAATTGTTAAAGCTGAAGCTGAAAAACGTGCAAACGAATTAAAAGAAAAATCATTAACTGATAATATCATCAAAGAAAAATTCATTGAGAAATGGAATGGTGAATTACCAAAAGTTACTAGTGATTCTAATATCTTTGATGTATCTAGTTTGATTAAATAACTAAGAAAAGAAGCGTAATGCTTCTTTTTTTTGCCTCCTTCGTTGCGATGGGAGTGATTTTTTGTTATAATGAATATATAATCAGGAAGGTATTACCTTTCTACAATGGAGGTGGCACGTTATGTTTGAGATTATATTAGGGGCAGTTTGGTCATTTTTTGCGATACTAATTTGTTTTTTATGCTTTTTAGGAGGCTCTTATATAGGAATGGGTTTATCTGTTTTGGCAGTATGTGGTGGAGTGTTCTTTGTATTTAAAGGACTTAAGAATAATTCTAAAACAGATGAGGAAATTGAAGCGGAAGAAGAGGGAATTGTAGTAGAAGATAATGCTACTTATGAAGAATGTTATGGTGTTTTACAACAATATTTAGATAACGTTCATGTTAAATTACTTGTATATATTCCGTCATTAAATAAAAGTATTTTTCAAACTTTTGAATTAGAAGAGGGAGAAGAGACTTACACTCCTGGTTCTTGTTTTGTAATTACTTATGATCAAAAAAGTTTAGAAATTGAAGGTACAATTTCATATTCTGATATTCCAGAAGAATATCGTTCATTTTTAGTGGTTTATTCTAGTCCTACAGTGGCTTCTACAGAAGAACCAGTACTTTATACATCAGCATCAGAAAATTAATCTTAGGAGGAATTATGAAGGAAAATAAAATTATTATTATTACAATGATTTTGAACTTCTTTATTGCATGTACGAAATTATTTGTAGGATTACTATTTTCTTTTTCCACTTTAATTGCGGATTCTGTTCAATCATTTATTGATTTTGTAACAGATATTTCTAGTATTATAGTTAATAAAATTGGTAAGCGTAGAGCTAATCGTAATTATCCTTTTGGATATGGACAAGCTTATTGTGTATCTAATATCTTTACAGGATTTTTATTATTTTTAATTGGTATTTTTATTTTATATCAATTCTTTTTCTTTGATGGTAGTTTTAAACCTAATCCAATGTTATTTGTAGTACTATTATTAATATTTGGATTAAAGTTTATAGTAGTATTTTTATTATTTCATTTTGGTAAAAGCTATAAGAGTGAATTTATGATTGAAGCAGCAGGTGAGTCTAGAGCAGATCTTATTTCTACTTTAGTTGTTATACTTGTATCATTCTTTAGTTTATTTGAAAATTATTTACCTACATGGATTAATATCGATAAAATAGGATGCTTTGGAATGGTTGTATATGTTTTCTATACATCATTTAAAATGATTATGGCTAATATGCATTCTATTCTTACTCATACAGAAGATAATAGTTTTATTAAGAAAGAAATAGAAGAGGAAGTTAAGAAACATAAACATATTGAATTAAAGAACGTTACTATTATTAAGATGTATACTTATTATCATATTATCGTGACTATATATGTTGGTGAAAGTTTAACTATTAAGAGATATTTAGAGTTAGAGAAGGAACTTATCAATTCAATTCATAAGAAAGATAAAACTCTTAAGTTTATTGATATAGAGCCTATTACTCGAAAGAAGGATAA
>CAMJOB010000046.1 GCA_946407495.1 uncultured Bacillota bacterium
GCCCACGTGTTAAGTCATAAGGCGATAGTTCTATCATTACGGTATCTCCTGCTAAGATACGAATGTAATTCATTCGGATTTTACCAGAAACGTGAGCTTCCACAATGTGTCCATTCTCTAATTGAACTTTGAATTTTCCTCCTGGAATAATTTCAAGAACTTTACCTTCCATCTCTATTGTATCCTTCTTAGCCATCTTTTCACTCTCCTGACTTCATAAACCGTATCTTCTAAGAAGGCATTTAATACCTTCTTATTACTAGATACTGGATTATTGATACATTAATTTCTTATAATTTCATCAATTTTTTTGAATATATTTTCTACTGAATCGTCTCCGTCAACTTCTTTTAAAACACCTTGTTTTCTATAGTGTTCTATGATTGGTGCAGTCTTTTCTTCATAAGTATTATATCTTGTTTGAAAAGACTCTAAGTTATCATCACTTCTTTGATATAACTTTCCACCACAATTATCACAAATTGATTCTACTTGTGGAGAACTATTTTTATCATTTATATTATAAATTGTGTTACAGTCTTCACAAATTCTTCTTCCTGTTATTCTTTTTTCTAATGTATTTTTGTCAACATTAATGTGTATTACATTGCCAACTTCATATCCTAATTTTTCTAATATTTTATCATATTCGTTGGCTTGCTCTATATTACGTGGAAATCCATCTATAATATATCCATTTTTACAATCATCTTTTTTTAATCTATCTTCAATTAGTTGATATGTTATTTCATCTTTAACTAACTTTCCACTAGATAATGTTTCTGCAACATAATTACCTATTTCACTATCTTCTTTAGATATTTCTCTTAAAATATCCCCAGTAGATATGTGTGGAATTCCATATTTTTGAACTACAAGCTCAGCTTGAGTTCCTTTTCCCGCAGCAGGTGCTGCAATAAACATAATATTTTTCATTATCTCTTACTATATCCTCTCTTATAACTTCTAGTTAGTATACTACCTTCTAGTTGTTTATAAGTTTCAAGTGCTACACCAACCACGATTAACAATCCTGTACCACCAATTGTGACAGTTGTTGGTAAACTAGTAAATCTTGTGAATAATATTGGAAGTCCTGCAATTACTGATAGGAATGTTGCTCCTAGAATTGTCAATCTTGAAAGTATCTTATTAACATATTTTTTAGTTTCTTCCCCTGGTCTTATACCTGGAATATATCCTCCATTATCTTGTAAATTCTTTGCAAATTCATCTGGTTTTAATTGAATGAATGTATAAAAATAAGCAAAGAAGAATATAAATATTACATATATTATAAATCCTACAGGTGTAGTATATGTTAAATATTTTTGTACAAATAATGTTATTGAATCTTTTTTTGCAACTTGAGCAATTAAACTTGGTATAGATAATAAACTTGATGCAAAGATTACTGGGATAACTCCAGCTGTATTAACTTTAATAGGCATAAAGCTTTGAGCATTTCCATATGCACTAGTTGATTTATTTGCATATTGAATTGGTATTCTTCTTTCAGATTCTTGAACAAATATCATACCAATTATAATTGCAAAATAAACTAAGATAAACAAGATAAATTTAATTATTCCTAATGCTATAACTTGAGTTGTTCCATCAAAAGTAACTAATGATTGAAATGCAGTTATAAACATTTGTGGTAAAGTTGCTACTATACCAGACATGATAATTAAACTTAACCCATTTCCAATTCCTTTTTGTGATATTTGATCACCTATCCATAATAGTAATGCTGTACCTGCAGTTAAAACTACAGAAATATACATATATTGTAATGGATTACCACTTCTGCCAAGAAATGCAAATGCGAATGCATATCCTTCAACAAAAGCAAATGCGATACCCATATATCTTGTTATTTGATTTATCTTTTGTCTACCAGTGTGACCTTGTTTCCTTAATTCTGTAAAATATGGAATAATATCCATTTGTAATAATTGCATAATAATTGATGCTGTAATATATGGCATTACTCCTAATGCGAATATTGAGAAATTTTTAAGTGCTCCTCCACCAATTGTATTAATCAATTCAAGGAATCCAAGGTTTTTAGTTAGGTTTTCTGTTCCAGGAACTCTAATTGAAATTCCTAAGATGAAAACTGTTAAGCAAACTAATGTGAAGTATATTCTATGACGTAAATCTTTATTACTTGAAGTAAATAATTCCTTCATAGTTTTAAACATATTAGATCACCTCAGCTTTACTTCCTGCCTCTTTTATCTTTTCTAAAGCACTAGTTGAAAATTTATTAGCTTGAATAGTTATTTTCTTTTCTAATTTTCCATTTCCTAGAACTTTAACTCCATCTAATTGTTTTTTTACAAGTCCAGTATCTTTTAATAATGCTGGTGTAACTACTGTACCATCTTCAAAAACATTTAATTGCTCTACATTAATAACTGCATATACTGTTTTGAATCTATCATTTGAGAATCCTCTCTTTGGAATTCTTCTATATAAAGGTAATTGTCCACCTTCAAATACTGGGTTTATACTAACACCACTACGTGCTTTTTGTCCCTTTTGACCTTTTCCACTTGTTTTACCAAGACCACTACCTGGACCACGGCCAAGACGTTTCTTTTCATGTGTAGCACCGATATTTCTTTGTAATTCATTTAATTTCATTATCCTAATATCTCCTCTACTGTTTTACCGCGAAGTTCTGCTACTTGCTCTGGAGTCTTAATTGACTTTAATGCATTCATAGCAGCTCTTGCCATATTTAATTTAGTTCTTGCTCCTAGTGATTTAGAGCGAACATCACGAATTCCTGCTAAGTCAAGAATTGCACGAACTGATCCACCAGCAATAACACCAGTACCTGCAACAGCAGGTTTGATTATTACTCTAGCAGCTCCAGCTGTACCAATTGCTTCATGAGCAACTGTTCTTCCATCAATTAGAGGGATTCTGATAATATTTTTATTAGCATCTTGTAATGCTTTTTTAATTGCATCAGGTACTTCATTTGCTTTTCCGATACCTAATCCAACTTTTCCTTTACGATCTCCAATAACAACTGTTGCTGAATATCTTCTTTGACGTCCACCTTTGTTAACTTTAACAACGCTTTTAACATCAATTACTAATTCTTCAAATTGTTTTTCTTTAGAGTCTTGAGTTCTTTTTTGCATATTACCCTCCTATTAGAATTCTAATCCGTTTTCACGTGCAGCTTCAGCTAATGCTTTTACACGTCCGTGATAAAGGTATCCACCTCTATCAAATACTACTTTTGTAATCTTAGCTTTTGTAGCTTTTTCAGCTATTGATTTTCCTACAACTTTAGCTGCTTCTACATTACTTCCGTTCTTTAATTTTAAACTTTTGTCTAATGAGGAAGCAGATACAAGAGTAGTTCTAGTTTCATCATCAATGATTTGTGCATATATTCCACTATTTGAACGGAATACGCATAATCTTGGTAGTGCACTTGTTCCTACTAATGTCTTACGAATTCTTTCGTGACGAGAAACACGCATACTGTTACGAGATTCTTTTTTTATCATACTTTATTCTCCCTTCCTACTTATTAAGCAGCTTTCTTTCCTTCTTTACGACGGATATGTTCATCTTTGTAACGGATTCCTTTACCCTTATATGGTTCAGGTAATCTTACTTTTCTTATATTAGCTGCAAATTCACCAACTAATACTTTATTAATTCCTTTAACTGTAATTTCAGTATTACTTACTGATTCTACAGTGATTCCTTCAGGAATTTCTACATTAACTGGATGAGAATATCCTGCGTTGATTACTAATTTCTTACCTTGTACATTGAAACGATAACCAACACCTACTATTTCTAATCCTTTTTCATATCCTTTTGTTACGCCAATAATCATATTATTGATTAATGCATTCATTGTACCATGCATTGCTTTAGCATTTTCATTTTTTCTTTCTAATGTTATTTGTCCATCTTCTTGTTTCATTGAGATGTCTTTTAACATTTTTTGAGATAGTTCTCCTTTTGGGCCTTTTACAGTAACTACATCTTCATTTAGTGTTACTGTAACACCTTCTGGAATAGCTATAACTCTATTTCCAATACGGCTCATATTGTCCTCCTTCATTTTAAATTTACCGTGCTTTGACGGGTTTCAAATTCTTATAACTACCAAATATAAGCTAATACTTCTCCACCTATATTTTGCTTGCGAGCTTCTTTATCTGTCATAATACCTTTAGATGTAGAAATAATTGCAATTCCTAATCCATTTAATACTTTTGGAATTTCATCATTCTTGGCATATACTCTTAATCCTGGTTTGGAAATTCTCTTTAAACCAGTGATAACTCTTTCTTTCTTATCAGTATATTTTAAAGTTAAAATAATTGTGTTTTGAACACTTCTATTTTCATCAGATTTTTCAATCTTATAATCTTTAATAAATCCTTCTTCTTTAAGAATTCTTGCTATTTCATTCTTAATTTTTGAAGATGGTACTTTAACTTCTTCATAACGCATTTGGTTAGCATTACGAATTCTTGTTAACATATCTGCAATTGTATCTGTTACTACTGCCATTATAAAATCCTCCTTTCCAATTACCAGCTTGATTTTTTAATTCCTGGTATTTGTCCTTTATA
>CAMJOB010000047.1 GCA_946407495.1 uncultured Bacillota bacterium
TTTTTTTAAAGAACTGTGGTATAATATGCAAGAGGTGATTTCAATGGATAAAATTATCATTAAAGGCGCAAGAGAAAATAATCTTAAAAATATAGATATAGAATTACCAAAGAATAAGTTAATTGTAATGACAGGTTTATCAGGAAGTGGTAAATCTTCTTTAGCATTCGATACTATATATGCAGAAGGACAAAGAAGATATGTAGAAAGTTTATCTGCTTATGCAAGACAATTCTTAGGTAACTCTGAAAAGCCTGCAGTAGATAGTATTGAAGGATTATCTCCTGCTATATCCATTGATCAAAAGACTACATCAAATAACCCTAGATCAACAGTTGCTACTGTAACTGAAATCTATGATTATTTAAGACTTTTATTTGCACGTATAGGTGTACCATATTGTCCTACTCATAATATTCCAATATCTTCTCAATCTGTAGAAGAGATGACAAATAAGATATTAGATTATCCTTTAGGAACAAAAATTATTATTATGTCACCAGTAGTATATGGAGAAAAAGGTACACATAAAGATACTTTGGAAAACTTACAAAAAGAAGGTTATGTAAGAGTACGTATTAATGGTGAAATGCATGATCTTGGTGAAAAGATTGAATTAGATAAAAATACAAAAGATAAGATTGAAGTAGTAATTGATCGTATCGTTATTAAAGAAGAATCACGTTCACGTATTTATGAAGCAGTAGAACAAGCAACTAAATTAAGTGGTGGAAAAGTAGTTATTCAAATACTAGGTGATGAAGCTAAAGAAGTAGTATTCTCAGAACAATTTGCTTGTCCTTATTGTGAATTTAGTTTACCAGAACTAGAACCAAGATTGTTCTCATTCAATGCTCCATATGGTGCATGTCCTGATTGTAAAGGTTTAGGTATAAAACAACAAATAGATCCAGACTTATTAATTCCAGATAAGAATTTATCAATTAGAGAAGGTTGTATTAAAACTTTATCTGAAGATGCTGAAGCAATTGAAGTAATGGAATTAGAATGTTTATGTAACCACTACAATATTGATATGAAAAAGAAGTGGTCTAAATTAACAGAGAGAGAAAAGAGTTTAATTCTATATGGTAGTGATGAACCAATAAGAGTTAAATTATCAACTCGTGGTGGAATTCATAAAGATAAAATGGAATTCTATGAAGGTATTGCAAATAGATGCCAAAGATTATATATGGAAACAACTTCTGAATGGCGTAGAGAATGGTTAGAAAAATTTATCGTAGATCATACTTGTGATACATGTCATGGAGCAAGATTAAATGATTCAGTTTTATCTGTAAAAGTAGGTAAGAAAAATATTTATCAAACAACTCAAATGAGTATTAAAAACTTATTAGAGTTTATGAATAATTTAAAACTAACTAAGGAGCAAGAAATTATCTCAGAAATGATAGTTAAAGAGATTAAATCAAGATTATCTTTCTTATCAAATGTAGGATTAGATTATTTAACTCTTGATAGAAGTGCTGGAACACTATCTGGTGGAGAAGCACAACGTATTAGATTAGCTTCTCAAATAGGTTCACATTTAACTGGAGTATTATATGTCCTAGATGAACCAAGCATTGGATTGCATCAAAGAGATAATGCTAAGTTAATAGAATCTATGAAAGAGATGAGAGACTTAGGTAATACTTTAATAGTTGTAGAACATGATATTGAGACTATGGAATCAGCTGATTACTTAGTTGATATTGGTCCTGGTGCTGGAGACTTAGGTGGAGAAGTAATTGCAGCTGGTACTCCAGAAGAAGTAATGAAAAATGAAAACAGTATTACAGGACAATACTTAAGTGGTAAAAAGAAAATTGAAGTACCAAAAACTAGAAGAAAAGGTAATGGAAAGAAGATATCTATTAAGGGAGCAAGTGAACATAACTTAAAAGATATTGATGTAGATATACCTCTTGGAGCATTCACTTGTGTAACAGGAGTATCTGGTTCAGGTAAATCAACATTAATAAATGAAATTTTATGTAAGGCAGTATCTAAAGAATTATATGATACTAAAGACCATCCTGGTAAATTTAAGAAGATTACTGGTATTGATAATTTAGATAAGATTATTGCTATCTCACAAAATCCAATTGGAAGAACTCCAAGAAGTAATCCAGCAACATACACTGGAGTATTTGATGATATTCGTACTCTTTTCACAACAACAAAAGAAGCAAAGATGTATGGATATGAGAAGAATCGTTTCTCATTCAATGTAAAAGGCGGACGTTGTGAAGCATGTAGAGGTGATGGAGTTCGTAAGATTGAAATGCACTTCTTACCAGATGTATATGTACCATGTGAAGAATGTCATGGAACAAGATATAATAGAGAAACATTAAATATTAAGTACAAAGGAAAGAATATTGCAGATGTTTTAAATATGCGTGTAACTGAAGCATTAGAATTCTTCGAAAATGTACCAAAAATTAAACATAAATTACAAGTTTTAAATGAGGTAGGACTTGGATACATCAAGTTAGGACAATCTGCTCCAACACTATCTGGAGGAGAAGCAGAAAGAGTTAAACTTGCTAAAGAATTACAAAGAAAAGCAACTGGAAAAACATTGTTCGTACTAGATGAACCAACAACCGGTTTACACACCGATGATATCAAGCGTCTCCTTGCAATTTTACAGAAAATAGTAGATAATAAAGATACTGTAGTAGTCATAGAACATAACCTAGATGTTATAAAAGTTGCAGACTACATTATCGATTTAGGACCTGAAGGTGGAGATGGTGGAGGAACAGTAGTTGCTACTGGAACACCAGAACAAGTTGCTAAGGTTAAAGAATCATATACTGGACAGTATTTGAATAAATTGCTATAGGGGAGAAGAGACTTATGAAACTAGTAGTTATAGAAAAAAATAAAGTAAGAATTAATAGTGTATTTGATTGGTTATTACACATGGTAGGTTATACAATTGCCTTCTTTGTTGTACAAGCACTATTTAAAAGTGTAGTAGTAGATCCAGATCCAATTATCTACTTTGCAGTAGTATTATTACTATATTGTTTAAATAAAACAATCAAACCTATTTTAGTAACATTAACAATTCCTATTACAGGAATGACATTAGGTCTATTTTATCCATGTATAAATTTATTTATTTTAAAATTAGTAGATTGGGTTATGGGTCCACATTTTGATCTAACTCATATCTATGCAGCCTTCTTATTTGCAATCCTATTATCAGTAATGAACTTCATTGCTGATCATATAATTGATAGTATGTTAAAGAAGGTGAAGTCTCATGGATAGAGTAGCAGTAGACTTAGGTTTCCTACAAATATATTGGTATTCAATCTTTATCTTTATTGCTATGGTAGTAGCATGTATACTAATCTTCCAAGAAGCAAAAAGAAGAGAAATAGAAGAAGAATTCATTACAAACTTAATCTTCAATACCATTATTATCAGTATCGTAGGAGCAAGAGCTTACTATGTAATATTTAATTTAGGTTATTATTTATCAAATCCAGTAGAAATACTAGAAATATGGAACGGTGGTTTAGCAATTCATGGAGGAATTCTATCCGCAACTGCTTTTATGATGTACTATTGTAAAAAGCATAATGTTGATTTTATAAGAATTGCTGATATTGCCGTAGTAGGTTTAATCATTGGACAAGCTATAGGAAGATGGGGGAACTTCTTTAATAGTGAAGCCTATGGACAAATTACAACCTATGAAAAATTAATAGAACAAGGAATTCCAGAATTTATAACTAAAGGAATGTATATTATGGGTGAATATCGCCAACCAACATTCTTCTATGAATCAGTTTGGTGCTTCTTTGGATTCTTTGCTATGTTAATTGTAAGAAAACTAAGTAAAACATTAAAGACAGGACAACTAACAGGATTCTATTTAATCTGGTATGGAATTGCTAGATTATTAATTGAGGGATTAAGAACAGATTCCTTAATGTTAGGACCAATTAAAATTGCCCAAGTAGCATCTGTATTATTTATTATCTTAGGATTCTACTTATTTACAAAAAACTCAAAGAAAAATAATAAAGAAGTTTATTATAAATATGTACCCCCTAAAGAACAGGCAGCAGTTGTATATTTTAAATAGAGGTGAATATTATGCGTAGTAAAAAAGTAGTAGTATTTGGTGGAGGTACTGGTATCTCTTACCTACTAAGAGGATTAAAAGATTTCCCAATTGATATTACCGCAGTTATTACCGTTTCAGATAATGGTAGATCAACAGGAAAACTAAGAAAAGAATTTCATACTCCAG
>CAMJOB010000048.1 GCA_946407495.1 uncultured Bacillota bacterium
AATCTTTAAATGATAGAACAAACAATAATATTGCAGCCCCTAACATCATTAATAAATCTATAGCACTGAATGAAATAATTCCTATTCCACCAAAGATACTTACTGGTATTCCTATAACCATACCAATATTGAATATGTTACTACCTACAACATTACCTATCGCAATATCATACTCACCCTTACGAGTAGCAGTAACACTTGTAACTAATTCTGGTAAAGATGTACCTAAAGCAATAATCGTTAAAGAAATCATTCTCTCACTTACTCCTAAAGCAGCAGCTAAGTAAGATGCACTTTCAACAACAAAATTACTTCCTAATACAATTCCTATAATTCCACCTATAGTAAATAAAATAGCCTTACTCATAGATAGAACTTCACTATCATCTTGATCAGCATCAATCTTATTACGAGTCATACTAATCAAATAATAAATAAATACTAAGAAAAATAATAATAAAACAAATCCATCACTTCTAGTAAAAGTATTTATCACACCTTTATCAAAGTACTTATCAGAAAGTAATACAGCAAATAAAGTTGTAATTAACATTGTAATTGGTAACTCTTTCTTTACTGTATTATTCTTCACTGTTAGTGAATGGAACATTGCACTACATCCTAATATCAATAAAATATTTAATATATTAGAACCTATGACGTTTCCAAGAACGATATCACCATTCCCAGAAATCAATGACTTCACACTAACCGCAAATTCTGGAGCAGAAGTACCAAATGCAACTATTGTTAAACCAATAAGCATTTTAGATACTTTAAAGTTAGCAGCAATACTACTAGCTCCATCTACAAATATGTCAGCACCCTTAATTAATATGACAAAACCCACTACAAGTAAAATAGCATTAAGTAACATATATCCTCCTTATTCTTGGAAAAATAAATAAAAAAAAGATGGTACAAAAAGGGCGAAAATCTCGCGGTACCACCTTTATTCGTAAGCAAACTTACCTCTATATACTATAACGCGTAACCGTATTTATCTTATCCATAAATCGCACTTGAAAGTGATCCAAATATAACTTCATAACTTGTTCACACCTAGCCACAAGCTCTCTGATAATCCACTATATTCCGTCTTTCGCAATTGCTTTACAACGACTAATATAGCATATTATTAAAGTTATTTCAATGATTTTTCAAAGAAAAAAGATGATTCTAAAAGAAATCATCTTCGTCTTCTTCTTTAGTTTTTCTTCCTTCTCTAGCTTTTGGTTGTTGTTGTTGAGGAGCAGCTCCTTGATCATCAGAAATGTTACCTTCAACATCAACATTGTTTGGAGTACATAGGAAAATTCCTCCACCTAGTTTTTGTAAATCACCATTAATGGCATAAATAGTACCGTATAAGAAATCAACAATTCTCTTTGCAGCATCTGGAGTAACACGTTTTAAATTAACAACAACTGCATTTCTATTTTTTAAATAATCAGCGATTTGTTGACTTTCAGAATATGCACGTGGTTCTAATAACATCATTTTTGAACCAGCAATACCATGCTCTACATGATATTCTTCTTTTGAAGTTGTGTAATATTCTTCATCAGCATTTGGATCTACATCAGGTCTATCATTTCCACCAAAAATACCCTTAATTTTATCTATATTCATAAAATATTCCTCCATTAATCGATATCATTAATTACATTCTAACACACTTTATAGATTTGATAAAGTATAATTTCGTTATTTTATCCAGTAGGTTGTTGTACTGGAGCCCCTTGCATACCATTTGGCATATTAGGAGCATTTGGTGCTGGACCTCTTTGTGGCATTGGTGCCTGAGAAGGAGCACCACCTTGACCTACTGCATTAAAACCAGGAAGGAAAGAACCTCCAGGAGTAGGACCACCATTCATATTCATTGGCATAGCCCCTTGCATAGGACCATTAACCATACCTTGAGGCTGACGAGTAAGATTCATTTCTGATAAATTACCCTTATCCTCAGGAATAACATTATACCAAACATTAGCTAAATCAACATTGTTAGACAATGGTCTAGGATTTGGTAAATCAACATACATAGGAATTGGAACTTTAAATGCACTACCAAATGCAATACAGTTACCAGGTTTCAAGTTCTTCAATTGATTAACAATTTCCAAAGTAACATTTGGAACCATCTCTTTAATATATTGTAAATCAATAGGATGTAATGTTCTTAAAATTAAGAAATTCATACATTGCGATACACAAGTATCAGAAAGTTCTGAAGGTCTTTGTGTAATCAAAGCTAAGAACATACCATATTTACGACCTTCTTTAGCAATACGTTCAAAGATATTATATCCAAGAAGTTCAATGTCCGTATCATGTTGTACATAACGGTGTGCTTCTTCAATAATTATATGGAATGCTCTACTTCCACGAGGCTTTAACGTACTAGACTTAAGGAATAACATACGAGATAGTATCTTCGTAAATACCTTAGCTAAACGGTCATCTACATAGTTAATATTAAAGTTAATTAATTGAGCTCTACTATTAGTCTTACGATCTAATGTTAAATCTTCAATATATTGATCTCTAGTAACATAACGAGGATAATCAAAATAAACTCTATTCTCACCTGTTGCTAAAGTATGTAAACGTACACTAATTACATTAGCATAATCGAATACTCTTTCACTCTTCAAAATACCTTCACTAATTAAAGCAAAGTCCATCGCAAGTTCTAGATCTGTTAAAGAATAATGCTTATTTAATTCAGCTTCAGGAATATCCATTTGTTCATCTAAGATATATCCACGAATAAATTCAACAACAAGTTCCATTTCTTGCATCTTACCAGTTTTATCAACGAATAAACATTGTTTAAAAGTTCTTACATAACCAGGTTGAACTATTTGACTCTCAAGATTTAAAGTTGGAGTATTGAACTTAGTTAATACACCAATTACTTGATCTCGAATCTTAGTAGAATCATTACCACTAAGTAAGATATCTTGAACAGCTCTTGCAATAATATCATTCTTACGACGTAAAACATTAGGACTTGTACCAGTTAAGATACAAACTAATTTTAATGTCTTCTCAAGTATTGGCAATTGTGCTGCAGAATTAACATCTAGTAATAATGCTAAATCATCAACATCTAATAACCAGATAGGAATCTTTAAGATTTCTGTTTCTGGATTATAGGTATTTGTCGTATAAGATTTATAATTAACCACAGGGTTTTGTTCATGTAATTTAGAAAATGCATTGGAATACTCACCATACGCATCAAAGAAAAATAAACTAGAATTAATTGGTGGATCACTAGAAAGAAATAACTTTTGAAGTATAGAAGCAACAGTACAACTCTTACCAGCACCACTGTTTCCTAAAATACAAAAATGTGTATTAAAGAATTCATTAATATCAATATTGATTTTATAACCATCGTATACATTACTTACACCAAAGTTAGTAAAACCATGTTTTGGAGATTGTTCTCCAAGTATATATTTCAATTCATCAATTCTAATAATTCTTGGTTTTGATTTAAAAGATGGTTTACTACTAGCACCCGGAACAAATCCAAACTCATTTAGTTCACCAACAATATTAACTGTCATTATAGTTAGTGTACAGTTAACGATTTGTCCAACAACCTTTCTTTTACCTCCATCTTCAAATACAACATGAAGGTTAATTAAACTAGGCTGTGTACTGATGTCAATCGCTAGTCGTATCGTAACGGTATTGTCAATAATCTCGTCAATTTTACCTAACACACATACCACCTCTATTCTAAATTAAAGTATAACACAAGACACCTAAAAAAAGATAGATGAACTTATCATTTTCTTTCATTTATAAAAACAATAAATTC
>CAMJOB010000049.1 GCA_946407495.1 uncultured Bacillota bacterium
ATGTTCGTGCAAGATATGATAAAGAACGTGGCTTTATGCGTGAACTTGCTGAAGTTACAGAATTCTATGTTGATGAAAATAATAAACCTAAGTTTAATGTAATATATCATAAGAATGTTGATGGAACAGAAAAAACAAATGATCCATCAAAATATTTAATTGAATATCTAGCAAATCAAGGTGTTGATTTAAATGATGATTCACTTGTTGAAGAAATTGATTATGATGCACTTGATGATTTAGCAAAAGCGGATAAAAAATTAGAAGAAGAAAAATCTGAAAAGAAAAAGGAAGAAGAATATATAGCAAATTTTGGTGAAGAACCTGTTGAAGAAGTTGTTGAAGCACCAAAAGCTACTCCACAAATAGATATATCTCTTCTAAATAAACCTAAAGTAGAAGTACCAGTAGAGACTCCAAAGGTAACTGAACAAGAAGTTAATAATTATGTTGAATCTGTTAAAAAGGCACAAGAAGAGCCAATGGTTGAACAAGCAAGTAGTGAAAAACCTACAGTAACAATTAAACCTGTTCAGGTAGCTAATGTGGAAGAAACAAAACCTGCTGATACAGAATTTAGTTATGACAGTAATTTGTATGGAGAATATGCAGATACTGAAACTAAACCTACTACTAATCCGTTAGATATAGAAAAAACTCAGTACTTGGATCCAGTAACTCCAAGTCCTGATGCTGTGAGCAATGCATAAAAAGGAGGAATAAAAATGGAATTTTTAATTATTCTTGCAATTGTATTCTTTATATACTTCTATAGACAAAGTAATGGTGAATCTGTTTACGAATTTGTAACAGATGGTGTCGGAAATGTTTATGAGAAATATGCCCCTTATTCATTTAAAATGATTCGTGAAAAATGTAAGGAGATGGGACTTGAGTATACGCCTAAGCAATATGCTATGCAAGTTGTTATTTTTGCGGTTTTAGCATTTGTTATTACGTATTTGTATTTCTATAATATTGTAATATCAGTTGTTTACGTAATTATCACAATATCTTTTATTCCTTATTTAGCTTATTTGAGATGTAAACGTGTATATAGTGAATTCTTATTTGAACAAGTACAAGTTTATGTAACAAATACTATTATGGAATTTGCTGTTGCTCAATCATTTGTTAAAGCATTAGAGGGTGTATATAACTCTGGTGTTATTGAAGATCCTGTTAAAACGGATATAAAAGTTATGATTGATCTTGCATACCATAATGGTGATGTTGGGGAATCAATTGACTATATGAATAGTAAGTATGATTACTATATGGTACGAAATATGCATCAATTATTCTTACAAGTTACTCGTGAAGGTGCAAGAGATACCACAAAAGCTCTTGATAATATGCTTTTGGATGTTGATGAACTTGTTGAAGGTGTATATCGAGACAGAATTGATAGAGCTCAGTTCCATAAACAATTCATTCAATATGGATTACTATTATATTTAATGATTATGTTAGTTCAATTATTAATTACGAAAGAAAAATATGTAAAACTTGTTAGTAGCAATATCTTAGTTCGTATATGCTTACATATTATCGTACTATTGAATAGTTATTTTCTTCTATCAGGAGAAAAATATTATAACGAGAATGTAGGTGCTGAATAATGGAATTAGCGATTTGTTTAGGTATTACAGTATTCATCTTAATTTATCGTGGTACTGTTAATGCTGATGATATGTATAATGATAATAAAGAATTCATAAATATGCTTAAAGAGAAAGATTATGATTTCTATGCTCAAGCAAAATATGGTTCTGATGTTGATGCTGATGCTATATTCTTAAAAAGATTAAAAACAACAGGAATTACATTAATTCTAGTACTTGGATTCGTATTATTCATGTTTAGTTGGATAAACTTAATAATTGGTGCATTAATTGTTGCCGTTGTATATAAATCTGACTACTCAAATTTAAAGAGCTATTACAAGAGAAATTTAGTTAGAATTGATCAATTACTTCCATACTATTTAAAAAGTATTGAAGTACTTGCTCAACACTATACTATTCCCGTTGCAATATCAAGAAGTATTAATACTGCACCAGATGTATTCCAAGATGGATTAAGAAAATTAATTGAAAGAATTGATGCTGGTGATCAAACTATTGAACCTTATCTTGATTTTGCAAGAGAATATCCAGTTCGTGATTCAATGCGTATGATGAGACTTTTGTATCGTTTAAGTATTGGTTCACAAGAAAATAAGCAAGAACAATTATTAGTGTTCTCTAAATCAGTTTCATCTTTACAAAATAAGGCGCGTGAAAAAATGTATGCTGGACGTCTTAAAAAGATGGAAAACAAAACCATGGTTATGTTACTTGTAACCGGTGGTGGTACGATGGTTGTTATTGTACTTGCAATGGCAATGACCGTATTTGGTGCTTAATTTGTAAATAATATATAGAATGTCATTTAAATGATGTTCGATGCGTATAATACAAAAATTATTATGTTAGGAAAGGAGGAAGTTTTGGATGAAAGAAGCGAGTGGTGAATTAAATATGACTTTAATCACAATCGTTGCAATTGCTGCGATTGCTGCATTGTTTGTTGTTTTCATTTTACCGTTAGTACAAAACAGAATTGGTGATAGCGTTAATAATGTTAGTACAGAATGGAAACAAGTAAACTAATTTGATTTTTAAAAATCGTGAAATAGGAGGTTAAATATGAGGGAAGCCATTGGGGGAGCATGGTTATATTATATATTTGTAGTTATGATTATGTTTATTGTTTCTTTTTTGGCAGTATTTCTTAATTATATGGCTGCATATCGTGCAAATAATCATTTAATTTCTATTCTTGAGCAATCAGAAGGAATATTACCTGACGGTATAGAAGAACAAT
>CAMJOB010000050.1 GCA_946407495.1 uncultured Bacillota bacterium
GCTTTATTTTCAATCTTATGAATTAGTTCTTCGTTTTCATTTACTAAGATAAATCCTCTAGTAGTTATATTTGGTTTAATTAATAATTCACGTTTCTTCATATCAACATTAATTATTACTACTAGGATTCCGTCACTAGACATAATCTTACGATCTTTAATAATAGCACTTCCGATTTCTCCAATACGATTTCCATCAACATAGATATCGTTACCTGGAACGAAATCACCTAATGTTAAGACATGGTCTTTTAATATTAAAGTATATCCATTCTTAACAATAAAAGTATTTTCTTTTGGAATACCACAGTTGATTCCAATATTAGCTTGTTTCTTTAACATTCTGTAATCACCATGGAATGGTACTAAGTATTTTGGTTTTATTAAACGAATCATTAATTTGATTTCTTCTTCGTTTGCGTGACCTGAAGTATGTAAGTCTTGTAATACATTGTTTGTATAGACTTTTACTCCTTTTAAATATAACTTATTTATAGTTTTTGAAATACTTAAAGCATTACCTGGAATTGCAGAAGATGAGAATATTACGATATCATCAGGTCTTAATTTAATTTGTTTATGAGTACCATTAGCAATTCTTGATAGAGCAGCTAGTGGTTCTCCTTGTGAACCTGTACATAATATTACTACTTCGCTAGGTTTTAGATTATTTGCTTCTTCTGGTGTTACTAATAGTTCTTTATGATCAATATAACCACCATTAATAGAGATGTTTATATTGTTTTCCATACTTCTACCAAAGATGCAAATCTTTCTATTGTACTTATAACATTTTTCAAATATGTGTTTAACACGATAAATGTTAGATGCGAATGTTGCGATAATAATACGATTTGTCTTACATTTATCAAATAATTCACCTAAAGTTTCATCAACAACAGACTCACTTGGTGAGAAACCTTCATTTAAGGCATTAGTAGAGTCACTTAGTAGGACATCTACACCTCTTTCACCAATGCATGCCATTTTATATAGATCAGCCATTGGACCGATTGGCGTTAAATCGAATTTATAGTCTCCTGTTGTTACAATAGTACCATCAGGTGTTGTAATAGCCATTCCGTGACAATCTGGAATGGAGTGAGTTGTTCTAAAGAATTCAACTTCAATTTGTTTAAATTTTAGTTTAGTGTCTTCGGTAAAGACATACAAGTTGTCATATCTTATATTCCTGTCTTGAAGCTTAACTGCGATTAACTCCTTTGCGTGATTAGGCGCATAAATAGCAGGTATATTAATACTCTGTAATAGGAACGGAATAGCACCAATATGGTCTTCATGTCCATGAGTTATTAATAAAGCTTTAATTTTATCTTCGTTTTCTTTTAAGAATGTAAAATCTGGAAGGACATAGTCAACTCCCATTAAGTCATTCTCTGGAAAACTTACACCGGCATCAATAATAACAATTGCGTCGTCATGCACTATACAGTACATGTTTTTTCCGACTTCTCCTAAACCTCCTAAAACAACTATTTTTGTTTCATTTGGTTTCATAAAAACTCCTTTCATTTGTTTTTTTATAAAGAACTAACGAATAGATTATACACTATTTTTTTTAGTTTGGCAAATATCAATATTTATGTTATAATTGGACTTTACAAGGAAAAGGAGGGCTTATGGATTTAAATATTTTTATTATCAGAATTAGTATTTGTTTTGTATTAAGTATTATCGTGGGATTAGAAAGACAATATCGTCATGGGCCTGTTGGTTTAAGAACTAATGTGTTAGTGGCGCTTGGAGCATTTCTTTTTAATTACGCAACTTATTCTTTTTTAAAGCATGATGAAAGCCGTATTGCATCAGCAATAGTATCTGGTATTGGTTTTCTTGGTGCTGGTATGATTATTAAAGATGGAAAGAGTATTTGGGGACTTAATACAGCTGCTACATTATGGTGTGTTGCGGCTATTGGATTACTTACATCTGTTGGAATGATTTGGGAAGCAGTTATTGGTACTTGCTTTGTATTATTATCAAATATTGTATTACGTTTTATTTCATTCTTTATTATGGATCGAATAAAGAAAAACTTTAAAGAAAATTGTTTAGTATCAATTTCCTGTCAGAATGATTTGGAAGTAGTTGTACGTAGTGCACTTTCTAAGTTTATTGAAAAAAATGATCTTAAATTATCTGAATTTAGTAAAAAAGAAACTAGAAATATTGTTGATTTAGATATAGTTATTGAGACAAGTAGAGTTGAAACAATTAAAAAACTAGTTCAAAACTTAAGTGCAGAACCAGGAATACTTAATATTTCATGGGAACATTATAAAAAATTCCAAGAACAACAAGATGGATATACGGAAGATTAGATTGTTATGTTATAATATATAACGAGGTGGAAATATGGGATTATTTAGTAAAATCAAAAATATGTTTTCTAAAGATAAAGAAGAAAACGTAGTAGAAATTCCTAAAGAAGAAAAGGTTGAATTAAAAGAAGAGCAACATGAAGAAACAAAAGAAGAAGTAGTAGAAGAGAAACAACCTAAAGTAGAAAAACAAGAAGAAGTAAAGAAAAGTGTTAAAGTATATGAAAAAGGTCTTACTAAATCTAGACAAGGATTTGTTTCTAGATTAGTTGGATTAACTACTAAGTATAATAAAGTTACTGAAGAATATTTTGAAGAATTAGAAGAAATACTTATTATGGCTGATATTGGTGTCAATACAGTTATGAATTTTAT
>CAMJOB010000051.1 GCA_946407495.1 uncultured Bacillota bacterium
AGAAACTTTTGTAAGTTTCTTAACTTTTTTATTTAATACTTCAGAGCTAACAATTTTACTTTCAGTAAAACCTGTTTCAGAATAATTTTTTAATATAAAGTTTTCTGTATCATATGGAGATAAATATCCCACATAATCATGTTTTAATAATTGATAATCTCTCTTACCAGTAACTTCACTTGTTTCAAAAGTATCATAGAACTTGACACCATCTAGATTATATTTATTGCAAATAAATTCAACCATTTCTTTTACTTTTCCTTGATATTCTTTCTTTAATACTACTTGAGCTACTACATCAGTCTTATTATCTGACTTAAATGCACTAATTTCCCATTCCATAACTGGATCATCAATTTCTAATGAATATTCAATATCAAATAGGTATTTAACCTCTCCATTTTCATCAACATATGAATCACTTGCTCTCCCAAGCATACTATATGAACCATCTTTATTTTGAACAGCTATATCACCTAATATTGCCCATCTAGTTCCATCTTTATCATAATAATAGTATGCATCTGTAGCTTCTGGGTTATTAAGATATCTATTAGCAGATGCTGCACTACTTATATGGATAATACCTCTTTCTCCTTGTTTAACCTCTTCACCAGTTTTTGGATCGACAATCTTAACTTTAACTCCTGGAATTGGATATCCAGTTTCATTTGTTTTTGTTTCTTCATCCAAATCATAACTAGTTAAGGCGCTTGAACCAACTTCTCCAGCTCCTCCACCAATAGCTACTTTCTTTTTACATCCAATTTTATGTAACCAATTATTAATTACATGAACATTAGCATTTGAGATAGGTTCTCCACCTGAACAAGGTCTTCTTAAACTTGTTACTCCATTTTCTTCAATTTCATCTTCTTTTGCACCTTCCAAATAGAAACTTGCAGGAGCTAAAGTATGTTGAATATTATATTCTTTTAAATCATTAGCAAATGATTTTTTATCATATATTGATTGTAATACCAATGTTTTCCCTTTAGCTAATTGTAAATAACCAGCATAGAACATTCCAGTAGCATGAGATGCAGGAATTAATACTAATGATCTATCTCCCACATATTCGTCTAAATCTAACCCATTGTGCATTTCTACAATTGCATTTGGAGATTCTTCTGTAAATACAATACATTTAGGTGCTCCAGTTGTACCACTTGTATAAGAATATATTGCATCTTTTTTAATATCAACATCTGGATAAATTATTGGACTAGTTGATTTTTTACCTACATTTCTAATTTCGTCCATTGTAATAAATTCAACATTTCTTAAACTAGCTAATTCTCCCATTGCTTTAGCCATCTTTTTAGAATCCATTAAAAACTCTTTTACTTTACTTGGCATCTTATTTAAGTCCGCAAATAAAAGTTTTTGATCCTCTGGTAAATAATCACTTAATGAAGTTAATATAACATTCTTAACTTGTGATTTTTTTAATTGATCAGCAATTAATGGTAAATAAACGTCTAAAACTATTATTGTATCCGAGTTTTTTTCTAATGTATATCTTGCCATATCATTTCTTAAAAATAAAAAGTTAACATTATTACTTATTGCGCCCATATTGTGGAATGCAAATAACGATAAGAAATATTCATTAGAAACAGGAAGACTTAAAGTAACGATTGAATCTTTCTTTATACCTAAGCTTTCAAATCCTTTTGCATATTCATCGGTAAATTGTGGTAATTGGCCATAACTAATTTTATTTCCAAAATATTCTAGAGCAGTGACATCTAAATTGTGTTGGTTCCATGACATAATATTTTGAAAAATATTCATGTTATATAATTTGATTCCGTTTATTTCTTCAACTACTTTTACATCTTTTGGAATTTCCCTAACCATTTTATATGTTGGTATTCTTTCCATAATTTCAACCCCCATTGTGTGTAAAACATCGTGAATTCAAGTCATTCATCTTCCTTGAATTGCCCTTAATATAGTACTTTTCAAGCTGTTTGTCAAATTTCAGACACCTCTACTATCAAGTTAAATCTTGTTATAAACAATCAAAATATATATAATTTATATATGGAGGACTTATGGAAATAATAACAATTGGTGAAAAAGACAAATCAAAAAAGTATGATTTTAGAGAGACTTGTTTTGGAATATACGTTAAAAATAATGAAGTATTAGTAACTATTGATCCTAAAAGAAATCAATACACATTCATTGGTGGTGGTATTGAACCAAACGAATCTCATGAAGAAACTTTAAAAAGAGAATTCCTTGAAGAAGTAGGAATTAAGATTAAAGACATAAAAGAATTTATTACAATTGATTGCTTCTGGTTAGCAGGCGGAGACTACCCTATGGAAAGTCTTGCAAACTTTTATAAAATAGATATTGATGAATACCTAGAAAATGTAGAAACCGAAGGAGTTTATAAATTCGTTAATATGAATGAGCTTACTCTTCCCCTTCCATATCAAGAAAAAGCATTAGAATTAATAAAAAAAGAAGTTAACAACTAGTTAACTTCTTTTCTTATCTATTTTTTCTTAACATTTTACTTTCATCATAATATTCATATTTATACTCTTTTAATA
>CAMJOB010000052.1 GCA_946407495.1 uncultured Bacillota bacterium
GGAAATAGGTTATAATGAGGAAGAAAGAGTGGTAGGAAGAAAATGGATTTAACAGGATTAAATGACAAACAACAAGAAGCCGTTTTATACAATGAAGGACCATTATTGATAATTGCAGGAGCAGGAGCCGGAAAGACTAAAACTCTAACCACTAAAATAGCTTATCTAATTGAAGAATTAGAAGTATCTCCTTATAACATTCTAGCAATTACCTTTACGAATAAAGCTGCAAAAGAAATGAAAGATAGAATTGATGGATTAGTTGGTTCAGTAGCAAAAAAAATACAAGTATCAACATTCCACAGTTTTGGATTAAAACTATTAAGAGAAAATTACGATGTATTAGGTTATACATCTAACTTCTTAATTATGGATAGTGATGATTCCCTAACAGTAGTTAAAAAGATACTTAAAGATATGAATCTAGATCCAAAAATCTATAATCCAAGAGCTATTAGAAATAAGATTAGTTCTTGTAAAAATGAACTTATGTCACCAGAAGCATATGATAAATTTGTTGCTAGTGAATATGATCAAGTAGTTAAAGATGTTTATGAAAAATATGATAAAAAATTAAAGCAAAATAATTCTGTAGACTTTGATGATTTATTAATTCTACCAATTGAATTATTTAGAAAACATCCAGATATCTTAGAGAAATATCAAAATCTATATAAATATCTATTAATAGATGAGTATCAAGATACTAATGAAGCACAATATAAATTAACTAAAATGATTAGTGCTAAGAGTAGATTAATTACTTGTGTTGGTGATGATTCACAAAGTATCTATAGTTTCCGTGGAGCAAACTATAAAAATATTTTAAATTTCGAAAAAGATTATCCAGATGCTAAAACAATATTACTAGAACAAAATTATCGTTCTACAAGTAATATTCTAGATGCTGCTAATCAAGTAATTCGAAATAATAAAATGAAGAAAGAAAAGAATCTATGGACTGCTCGTGGAGTAGGAGAAAAGATTAAATACTATCGTGCATACAATGAAAGAGATGAAGCACAATACGTAATTAGAAAAATAAAAGAATTAGTTAATAAAGATGTTGAATATCAGGATATAGCTGTTCTATATAGAACTAATGCACAATCACGTGTACTAGAAGAAGAAATGTTAAAAGAAAACTTACCTTATAGAGTTATTGGTAGTTTCTATTTCTATTCTAGAAAAGAGATTAAGGACCTTATTGCATACCTACGTTTAATCCATAATCCAAAGGATAACGTATCATTGTTAAGGGTCATTAATACACCTAAACGAGGGATTGGATTAAAGACAATAGATAATCTTACGGCGGTTGCTGATGCACAAGAAATAAGCATCTATGAAGCAATTCAAAGTGGAAAGGAATTAGAGTTCAAACACCTAATCGAAGATCTAACAGCTCAGAAGGAAGAGTTGACTTTAACAGAATTAATTGATAAGGTATTAGATACATCAGGAGTAAAGGCTGAACTAGAAAGCGAAAAAACGCTAGAATCTGAATTACGCTTAGAATATCTTGAAGAATTTAAATCAATTACTAAGTCTTTTGAAGAACGTGATGGATTAATTTCTTTAGAGGAATTCTTACTAGAAATCAGCTTAATAAGTGATGTAGAAGAATACAAGGACGATCCAAATAGAATTAGTCTTATGACAATTCATTCTGTGAAAGGTCTTGAATTCAATCATGTATTTGTAGTAGGACTTGAAGAAGGAATCTTCCCTCATATGAATTCCTTAATGGAAAGCAGTGAGTTAGAAGAAGAAAGACGACTTGCATATGTAGCTATTACAAGAGCCAAAGATGATTTGCATCTAGTAAACGCAAGACATAGAACACTCTTTGGTAAGGAACAGGTTAATCCAGTAAGTAGATTTATTGGAGAAATCAATAATGACTTATTAGAGACAAATGTTAAAGATGAATTAAAGCAATCAGAACAAAAAGTCGAAGTCGGAGAAATGTTCCGTGATGATGAAGTTGACTACAAGGTTGGCGACTTTGTATACCATGAGACTTTTGGTACAGGAAAAGTAGTAGAAGTTACAGGTACACTAATAAGCGTAGCTTTCAAGATGCCACATGGCGTTAAGAAGTTAATGAAGAATCACAAAAAACTATCGAAAATCTAATTGTTTTAAGGAGGAAAAATAAACAATGAACAAAGATATTACATTAGTTATATTAGCTGCTGGTATGGGTAGCAGATTTGGAGGATTAAAACAAATTACACCATTTGGACCAAATGATGAATTTATAATTGATTACTCTGTATATGATGCTATTAAAGCAGGATTCACAAAAATTGTATTCTTAATTAAAAGAGAAAATTATGATGTATTTAAGGAGACAATTGGAGCTAGAGTTGAACCACATATCAAAGTAGAATATTGTTTCCAAGAAAACACTAATCTACCAGAAGGATATAGTGTTCCAGCTGATAGAACAAAACCATTAGGTACTGCTCATGCAATCTTATGTTGTAAAGAAAAAGTACATGAACCATTTATGATTATTAATGCAGATGACTTCTATGGAA